>NZ_QJRK01000006.1:0-146865 GCF_003205245.1 Pseudomonas sp. MB-090624
CCACCTGAATGGCGAGCCCTAGACATGCGAAAGGTGGCCCCGTACTACTGTCGAGCTTCCACACAAGACGTTTCACGGAGCGAAAAACGATGAAGGTAACCCTCAAGTGCGCCAAGTGCGGCAGTGATAAGTTCGAGGTTCCGGCTAGGCCGAACGACAACTCGAAGGTCACCTGCGGCAAATGCGGCGCTGTCGAGACTTACGGAAAGCTCATGAAGGCTGTGAGCGACAAGGTCACAAAAGACCTGCAACGGCAGCTCGGGAAACTGTTCAAGTGACCTGATTGTTTCAGCCAGAGGGCGTAGGAAGTCAGCGGCGCCCTCAACCTTTACGTCGAGCTGTAGCTTTTCCATGCGTCCTCCAGAATGAAGAAAGCCCCGGCAGACACCGAGGCTCAAAAAAAAACCGGCCTTTCGGCCGGATAATCCGAACTAGCCAACATAGACTGCTACGGCTATGCAAAAGCTCGGATCTCGATATTGCCATGGCGCATTAGGCAATTGCCATACCGTGAAAGACTAGCGCCTCGATTTCTCACAGGAATCTCTCAGCCTCTCCATAGCGTCAGGCGCCATCGGCGCGGTCATCATGGAGCGGTAGGTTATGCGCTCAGGGGGGCTACTTCAGCGCAGATAGAGCTTTACGCTTGCGGGGCAGGGGCTTCATCAATGCTGATGCAGTGCTCAATTTCGGTAATCTTCACCAGCGCCTGCTCTGCAAGCGGATAGGCACCAAAGACCCGCCCTTGGTAGAACACAACCCAAACGAACTCCAATGGCTCCGGGCCACCGAGAGTGCGAACCAAGTTTTGGAACCTCTCGGCCAAGTCATCAAAATGCATCTGCGCCATACCACGCAACACCATGCCGAACGCTCCTTCACTCAAAGCTGCATTCTGCGCTCAGTGAAATTTGCGGGCAACTCGTGGCTGGACTTCACGGGGGTGCGGAGGGCCGGTGCTTCCCGGCTTCGTGGTCTGGATCGCTGGGTCACGTACCCCAGACTCTCATCGCGTAGCCGCCCATTGTCCGCACGGGATTAGACGACGCCACTACCGACTTAGCCCAGCTGCCTGGGCGTGTCATCCGCATAAAAATAACCCTAGGCGCATCTTTTCTCTTTACGAGTTATACGCCTAGAGGTACAATTTCAACATCAACCACACAAGGAGACGGAGGTGCAAAGCAGGCAGTTGATCAAGGAGCTTGAAGCAGCTGGATGGGTTCTAAAACGTGTCACTGGAAGCCACCACATCTTCAAACACCCCAACAACCCAAACTCGATACCAGTGCCACACCCCAAGAAGGATCTACCGATCGGCACGGTAAAGAGCATCAAGGAACGAGCCGGGTTGAAATAACCCGGCTTCACCCTTTGCACCTCTGTAGGAGACGAACATGCAATACCCAATCTGCATCGAGTGGGGCGACGAGAACACCGCCACCGGCATTCAGATCCCCGATATTCCAGGCGCTGTTACCGCGGGCGACACCTTCGAGGAGGCCTATACCTCTGCCGTCGAGGTCGCCCATATCATGCTGGAAGAGATCGCCAGTAACGGCCAGGCCATCCCGATGCCAACCAGCGCCGCGGCCCACCGGGACAATCCCGACTTCGCTGACATGGGCTGGGGCATGCTGGAGATCGACATTACGCCGTACCTGGGCAAGACCGAGAAGGTCAACGTTACCCTGCCGGGGTTCGTGATCCAGCAGATTGACCGATATGTGCGAGACCACAACGTGAAGAGTCGGTCGTCTTTCCTGGCTGACGCGGCCATGGAGAAACTGGGTCGCTGAAACGCAAAAGCCCCGGCTTAATGGCCAGGGCTTTGTGTCTCAATCCCGTTTATGCGCAGGGATCTGAGGATGGTGGGCAATTTCGCTCATTCGCTCACCATTGTCAAGAGACTCAATCAATTAGCTGCTCTCTCTCCAAGATCTCGGTTACATGGATGACAGCGCCCTCCTCCAGCTCCTCAAGGCATTTGTGAATACCCCGGCGCCATCGGGTGCGGGTTGAGTCTGGCCGCGCGTCCACATCCCAGGTGTTCATGTCGTAAAACTCATCAGGCAAAACCGCAACATCGGAGGAGCGCTTACCATGCTTGCCCTTCATCTTCGGGATGAACCACACGGTGGTGGCCTTGTAGATGAACAGGGCCGGTGCCGGCGAACTGATCCGGGGAATGCTGCGGGCGATCGCACTGACACGGTTGGCCTTGTGCGTCGAGAACTTGCCCACCAACACATCCCAGTGCTTAGGGCTGAGCTCTCGGTGCAGCAGGGCATGCAAGATGCAGTCATAGTCGAACTGATCGCGAGCCGACAGCAAGGCTCGAAACCCACCGGTTCGAGGACCAGAGTCAATCAACTTCTGCCAACTCTGCCGGGTCGCGTTGCTGGTGCTGTCTGCGGCCAGCACCCTGACGATCGCTGCCATTACACCCTGGTAAACCATCGGTTCGAAGTCAGCCAGCATTCGGCGCGGCAGCGCTGCAGTAACGTTGCTCATCGAGTGGCTCCTTGGGCCATGCGGGCCTCAGCAATTCGAACAAAGCCCAGGAATTGGTCAGCCGGCATTGCCTCCTTGATAACGTCGAGGATGACCCGATCCATGTGCTGCTGGGTGTGCGCCTTGGCCTCCTTGCGCAACTGGCCGCACCGGTACAGCAGGCGGGTGCGGTCATGGTTGATGTGCTTGAGCGCGGCCTTGGCCCGGTTGTACCAGCTGCGGTCGTATGGGCGCCCCTGAACAGCGCCCTCTTGTGCCTGGCTCAGCGCCAGCTCCAGGCGGATTGCGTCACTCACCAGCTGCTCGTGCAGGGCCTCGCAGGCCTCAAGGGTTTCCGGCAACTCGCGGGGCCCCACCAGGCGTGGGTGAGCTTCTGCGAGTTGCGGGGTATTGCCAGTGGCAACAGGCTGCTCAGCGCCAGCACGCTTGGTGACGGTTACCGAGAGGACCGGAGTTGCAGGTTTGCCAGCGCCAGCGCGCGGCCACAGATCAGAAAGTTTCACGATGCTTGCTCCCCTTGCGGTGTTTGGAGAAATTCAGAACGCGGGCCATCTCGACTTCATCGTCAGGTGGTAGTCGGTTGCCGGCAAAATTGACAAATCGGGCGTACTGCCCTTGGCGCTGTACCAGGCATGAGCCCTGCGGGGCCTGGCGCCCCTTGTCGAGGATCAGCTCGGTAACGCCCTGCTCGCCCGCTTCCGACTCCGGGTCGTGGTGGACCAGGATCACCGCATCGGCGTCCTGCTCGATCTGGCCGGAGTCGCGCAGGTCGCTGGCCTGGGGCTTCTTGCCTGGGCGACTCGCTGGGTTCCGGTTGAGCTGCGCCAGCACCAGCACCGGCACGCTCAACTCCTTGGCCAGGTTCTTCAGGGCAATCGAAATCTTGGCCACGGCATCGGTGCGGCTCTGGTTCTTGCCCTCCGCGCCCACCAGGCCCAGGTAGTCGATCATCAGGATGTCGAGGCCCTTTTCGCGCTGGAGTCTGCGAGCGTCCGAACGGATCGCGCTCATGGTCATGCCCGGGGTGTCGTTCAGGTACAGCTGGGCAGCCTCGATCTTGCTGCCGGCGGTCCCGATGCGCTGCCATTCGTCCTCGTCGAGGCTCTTGACCTCCTCCATGCGGCGCAGGTCTACGCCGCCCTGAGAGGCGATGGTGCGAACAGTGAGTTCCTTCTCGTCCATCTCCAGACTGAAGATCAGGCCCACTCCGGCGCCGCGGATGGCTACGTGGTTGACGATCTGGAGCCCCAGCATGGTCTTGCCGCTCCCTGGGCGCCCGGCAATCACCACCATGCTCTTGGGGCGCAGGAAGCCGATCAGCTTGTCCAGGTCAGTCAGGCCGGTCGACAGCTTCGGTGGTGCTCGGTCGTCCAGCACTTCCTGCATGCCGTCAAAGACCTTGGGCAGCACCTCGGCCATGCGCTTGTACCCGGCCTTCTCGGAGCCTTGGAGGTCACGCAAGTCAGCGATGGACTGCTGGGCCTGGGCAATGATCTCGTCCGGCACCAGGCCGCTTGCAACGGCAGCCTTCGCAGAATGTCCAAGGTCGACCACCTGGCGGATCACCGCCCACTGCTTGACCTGCTTGGCGTAGGCCATGACGTTGGCCACAGAAGGCACGTTCCGACAGAGGTCGGCCGCGAAGGCCAGGGTGCTCTGCCCGCTTGGCAGAGTGCGCTGCACATCCCCGACCGTTACCGCATCGACCGGCAACCCGCGATCCAGGCAATCACGGATCACATCGAACAGAGCCGCGTGGTCGTCGTAGAGGAAGTCGCCACTGGCCATCTGGCTCACGATGTCATCCACCAGCGAGGCATTGCCATCGAGAGACGCCAGCATGATTGCCCCCAGCACGCCGTGCTCGGCCTCTGGGTAGCCCATTACCAGTTCGTTGCTCATGCTTCACCTCGCGCCGAGGCCCAGGTGAACAGGACAGCAGGCCCACCAGCATCGGTCAGGCGATCAACAGCGCGGTCGCCCAAGCACTTGCGGAGGCCGGCCAGGCCCAAGTTGGAAATCACGATGGTCGGCATGAGATTTCGGTACCGCGAGTCGATCACCTCGAACAGCACCTGCCGCTCGAAGTCGCTGCCGTGCTGGACGCCAACCTCATCGATCACCAGCAGATCAGGCGCCAGCAGGCCGACATATACATCGCGCTCCGTCTGCTCGGACTTCTTGTCGAAAGTCATCTTGATGTCGCGGATGATCTCGATTGCCATGGTGTAACGCGCAGACGCGCCGTAGCTGCGGACCACCTGCTGGGCGACAGCGCAGCCCAAGTGCGTCTTCCCGGTACCCACGTCCCCCAGCAGCATCATCGAGCGGCCAAGCTCCCAGTTGCGCTCAAACCCATCCACGTAGTCGCGGCACTCAGTCAGCGCCACCGCCTGTCCTTCGGTGTCGGTACGGTACGTGTCCAGGGTGGCACCACGGAAGCGCAGCGGGGTATCCGATGCCATCAGGCTCGCGTTCATAGCCCAGTCATGCCGGATGGCCTGGGCCTGCTTGCGAACCGCTTCGTCGGCAGAATGCAGCGCGTCGAACTGGCAGCGGGTGCAGCCTTGCCAGAAGTGATCGCCCGAGAACGACTCGATCAGCTCGTCTGTGAAATCGCCGTGCACTCGGCACTGGCCAGGTTTGAATTCCAGGGTTTTTGGAGTGGTCATGATCTTGCTACCCGGTAAGTACCGTTGGGCTGGCGAACTAGGCCTTCGGTGTGGTCAATTTTGTCGAGGTCGGTGTGATGCGATTGGCCTGGCCCTGGGCTAGCTCGCTGGTTGCCGCCGACCCTCTGGTTACGCACCCAGTTGCGCCAAGTTGCAGCCCAGTTGAGCTTCGTGGCGTCCTTGCCCGTCTTGGAGATCCAGAAGTCCCGGAATGAATCGGCCATCGCCTTGATCATGCGATCGTCCAGTTCAGGTCGCGCAGACCTGGCCCATGCGGCCAGCTCCGGAGATAGCTCCCAGTCATCAGGCA
This sequence comes from Pseudomonas sp. MB-090624, assembly GCF_003205245.1. Lineage (NCBI taxonomy): Bacteria > Pseudomonadati > Pseudomonadota > Gammaproteobacteria > Pseudomonadales > Pseudomonadaceae > Pseudomonas > Pseudomonas sp. MB-090624. The sequence continues at coordinate 5,497 of NZ_QJRK01000006.1, forward strand.
GGCGAGTACCGCGCTTTCGACCATCCTGCTTTGGCTCAACCTGACCAGGCGGCGCGCCAGCGGCGCACTGCTCTTGATCTTCTGGTTCTTGGTTAATGGTTAGTGGTTCTTGGTTAAGGTTATGGTCGGGTTCGTCTTGGGAACCACTTGGGTTTTCAGTGGGTTTCTTTGGCCTCCCGCCACGGCTTCCGTTCTCACGATTTGCAGTCGCTTTCGCGTGGTACTTCGCGATCTCTTCGTCACACCGATGATGGTGATACCCGTCAGATTCCAAGGTGAAAAACTCCCCCAAAATCACCCCGACCGATTCTTCGTGGCCCGCTAATCGCAACCGACGAATAACCGACTTGGTTTCTTGTGGGATCGGCTTTTCGCTCTCGTAGTAGTGGTCGAGAAGGCGCCGGTAGACGCCCTCCTCTTCCACAGAGAGGTGCGCGGTATCCCGCGTCCAATCCTTGATGTTGAACTTGTAGTAATGCATGGCTCAGAGGTCCAACTCAGTGCAGATACGGCGCACGAAGGCGTCGTAGCTCTCGGCCATCTCGAAGCCCTTGTCTTCCATGGCCTGGCGCCCGGCCTTGGCCAGTTCGTAAAGCGTCCAGCGCTCGCGCTCTGCAAACCCCTTGAATTGGCTGTAGGTCGGCCAGGGGCCGGTGATGATCGTCGCGCCAACGAGCTGCTGGAGCGCCTGGGGGGGGGTAGACGGTCTGGTCATTGGAGAGTCTCCGAACCAGCGCCCGTGATCTTGGCAACGTGCTGGGCAAGGTCAGTCAGCGAGCCACCAGAAAGGCGCAGAACGAGCGAACGCAGTGCTGTCACCGCATCCAGCGAAGAAACCCGCGCCTCGGCCATTTCAAGCGCCTGGGGCGAGTGGTTGCTGATCGTCTCGAACACCTTGTCGGCATAGTTGAACGACGCGCTGGCGAGCTGCAGAGTGGTCAGATGGTCGAAAACCTCGGGCCGCAGTGGCTCGCGCAGAGTGTTGACGATCGGAATGCTGAAGGTTGGCGGCTCACCACCCTCCAGCAGATGCCGACGCTCCTGCTCGAGGTGCTCTCCCGAGACGACCGAAGCATCACTGCCGGTCTGTCGCTCGAACAGCACGCTCAACGCCAAGCTGGCGCCGACCAGGCCGACATAGGTTTCGTCAAACTCGCGGATCTTGGCGCCATCGCTGACCACCTCGATTGCGTCCATGACGGCCTCGAAGGACAGCAACATCAGAGCCGCATTGGAGAAGCTCTCGAAGTAGGCCTTGTTGATCACCTTGCTCATTGGGCACGCTCCAGGCGCTCAACCAGGTTGCGCAGCTTGCGCTTGAGTTTCGTTGTGAGAGCACGCTGGTCAAACCAGCGGCTGTACGCCCCCTCGGTGAACTGGACCACACCGCGATACGCCGGGTCTTCGAAGTCGAAACGGGTGCGCTCGCCATTGCCTGGGCGACCGTGAGCCCTGAAGTAGGTCGCATACATCGCGCTCAGCTCGCGCTTCAGGGAGTTGCACAGAATCTCGGCCTGCTGGAACTCTACAGCCGCCTCGGCGATCAAGGTCATGAGTTGCGCATGGGTAGGCTTGGCTTTCATTCGTGGTCTCCTGCGGCGCCGAACAGTTCGGCCAGGTCAATTTGGTAAACAGCCGTCCAGGCGGCAGCAGGCCAGGAGCGAACCCAGCCGAATCGAGGGTCTTGGACTTTCGGGGCGGACACTCCGTGGCTGTCGCACCAGTTCTTGAGCGGGCGGAAACCCTGGCTGCCGAAACTCCGGTGGGCGGCCTTCTCCACCGCCGTCACGGTCGCGTGCTGACAGCCTCGGCCCAGCTCGTTTTCCAGGTGCTTGACCTTGCGCACCGCTGCGGAGGCCGTGGCCATGGCCGTGGCTTCGCGCCGGTTGCCGATCTCCGCCTTGGTCGCGATCGCGAGGTCACGTTGCTCGAGCGCCAGCTGCTCTGAACGCTTAGAAGCCAGCAGGTGCTCCAGGGCCATGATGTAGTCGGTGGGCAGCGCTGGCGCCGGCCGGAAGTAGTTGTTGACCAGCTGGCGCTGGACTGTCCAGGCCAGGTCGTCGGTCAGCGACTTGACGATCATCAAGTAACCCTGCTCCGTGAACAGGGTGAAATCCTCATGCGCCCTGTTGGAGATAGGCATGATTTTGTGCGTACGGATTTCTTCGGCACTAACTTTGAAGTAATCCTCCCCCTCAACGAAGCGGCCACGGTTCTCATTAAAGTTGCGACGAGTCGTGCCATCGGGGCGCTCATGCACCTGATCAATCATCTGGGTGGACGCAACCCGCTGGCCGCGGTACTCGACGATGGGCAGTTGGGTGTTGTGGATGGTGACCTGGTTCATGCCGAACCTCCCGCGCCACGTTTTGCAACAGCAGGGTTTTGTGGCGCGGCGGTTGCTTGGTCGATGCGCTTCTCCAGGGTCCCCCGCTGATCATCCAGCGCGTTATGCCAGTCATCGGCGTTATAAATAGCCAGATTCGCCAAATTGGCGCCGTGCTTATCGCCGGACGTATTGAGGCGGTCCTCAAGCACGTGCAGGACGCTGCGCAGCCAGTCGATCTGGCACATGGCGCACTGGACCTGGAAGGTAGCGTCCTGGGCGATGGTCTGAAGTTGGTCTGCGTTCATGCAGCACCTCCCTGCTCGGGAGCGACACCGGCATGGGCGCTGTACACCAAGGCGAGCGCTGCGTCGGCGGCGAAGTAAATCAAGGTGGCTTGGTTGGAAACGGTCGGTTCAGTCATCAAGTCGCGGAGACCAGCAAGAACCGCTTCCAAGCGATCAGTGGCTGCATCCAAGGATTCGTGAAGTGGCACACCCGCCACTGCCTCAAAGACTTCGCTGGCGCCACTGGAAGCGAAAGGATGGGCTATCGTTGTGGGCTGATTAGTCATTGCTCACCCCCACCGGCAGCTGCGCGGGCAACGCTCTTCTCTACCGACCAGATCAGCGCGCTCACGGTCTCGCCCAGAAACGCGAGAGTCGCCGCGCCATCGCAGTAGCACAGCTCGCCCATGTTCAAGCTGTCGTGCAGGTGCCGGCAGAGCTGACTCATTCCTGATGAAAGCGTGCGAGCTGCCCGCAGTGCGTCTTCAGCGTTCGTGCCAGCCGCAACGGTGAGCAGATGCACACCCCGATTATCGATCGGCGTATCCAAGAAGCCGGTCTCGACGGTGAGGATGGGTTGCGCCGGTGATGGCGTGGTGGTATTTTCTGATTTCATTTTGGTTTTCTCGAAGCAAAGTGATACCAAGACACCCGTTGGCGCGGGTGCCGACTAAGAAGCTCAGCTAAGGCTGGGCTTTTTTGTGGGCGGTCGAAAAGGTCAACCGCTCAGCAAAAAGAGGGATTGAGAGGCCTTCATGGGGAGGCCTGCGCGGTACTGGATGGGTGAACAGCCACCCCAGTGGAGCTGCGCAGATTGGAGGTTGGGGGTATCGTTTGCGTCAAGGTCGGCGGAGCCTCATTGCCGGCAGCTGCACAACGGTTGAGGATCCGGAACTCAATGACCTCAATGCGTCCATCCTCGAAAACGCGGACACGAATATCGCGAGACGATTTAGCCATCTGCGAAATCGCGCTTTGGGTAACGCCAACGGCCTTGGCGAGCTGCGGCTGGGTGCCTTTGCACCGAAGGAAGTCAGCCAGCTTAATTTCTTTCATGATGACTTCTCGATCAGGAACTCATCCAAATATTAGCCACGCTTTATTTTCGCCGCAAGCATTGATTAGCAAGGCTGGTTGCAAGATATAAGCTCTGCTAATAGGGTTCGCACATGATAACCAGACACAGACGCCCACTTACGCCTGAAGAGATTGCCGAGAGCGCAAGGCTCAAGGACATCTACAACAAGCGAAAATCAGAGGCCCGCAGCAGAGGGATCGCTCTTACTCAGACAGAGATCGGGGAGCGGTGTGAGTGGAAATCCCCACAGAGCACTGTTAACCAATATATGACTGGTAAGCTTGCTCTGAATCTGGATGCTCTCATGCGGCTATCCAAAGCTTTGGATTTCGCGCCAGAAGATGTTAGCCCCAGGCTCGCCCAGAGTGTTCAGCATCTCACCTACCCGTCCATTCAAGCTGGCAACGTGGAGCCAGGCCCTCCAATCACAACCGCACCTCGAAGGATCGAAATCGTGGGTACCGCCCAGCTTGGGAATGATGGCTATTGGGTTGGCTTGGATAACTCAGACGGATGGGTAGAAACTTGGTCTAGGGATGAGGATGCCTATGCGTTGCGACTGAAGGGCGATTCAATGGCCCCAGCTATTCGTAGTGGGTGGGTCGCGGTGTGCGAGCCTAATCATCGGCTCGTTCCAGGGGAGTATGTGATGGTGACCACTTCCGACGGGCAGAGCATGGTCAAGGAGCTTCTCTTCGAAAGCGAGGATGGAGTCAGTGTGATGTCCGTGAACTCGGCATACGAACGCCGAACCATAGACTGGTCAGACATAGACAAAATCCACTACGTCGGGAACATATTGGCACCAAGCAAGATTCTCAGCAGGATCTAGGCAGATCACCTCATCACGAACCCGCCATCCGGCGGGTTTTTTGCACCCATCAGAAAATAAATTAGCTGCGCTGTTGACATAAAAATAAAGCACAGCTAATTTTACTGACACCAACACACAGCACGGAGCACCACCATGACCGCAGCAACCACCATAACCGCCAATGGCTGGACCGGCTTCCTGGGGCGTGAGCTTTCCCCTCGTGAAGTCCAGTGCGTGCTGGGTATTGCTGCAGGTCAGACCTCGAAGGAACTGGCGCGCGAGCTCGGTGTTCAGCCCGACTCGATCAAAAAGCGGGTGCTCAGCGCGACCACGAAACTCGGCGTCACCCGGCGGGCACAGCTGGTTGCCGTAGCCATGCAGAAGGGTCTGATTAGCCCGATGGCCACAGCCCTGGCGCTGGTGCTGACCCTTCACTCGATGATCGGCGATGACGTGGCAATGCGCATCCGCCGAGGTGGAAACGGCGGCGAGCGCCGGGTCGAGCTCCGCGTTGCGGCGCGGCGGGTTGAGCAGCAGGTGGCAGTAGCCTAACCACGAAACTCACAAGCGAGAGCACTCCATGATCAGCGTGACTATCGGTATCAGCTCGGAATCGAGCCAGGCGGCAGCAGGCCCAGCCCTCGCTCCAGCTCAAGGGAAGATGACCACCCTCAAAGAACTGGCCGATCTCCTGAAGATGGACCGCAGCGCAGCACGTCGCTACGTGATGCGACTGGGCTACGAGCCGAAGCGGGCGCGTACTGCCTCCAGCGGGTTCCAAACGGCGCTGGTGTTCGACAAGGACCAGGTGCGCCAGATCCTCGAAGCCCGCCAGGCTGACGGGTACTGCTGACATGGCCAGGTCAGCGTCGAGGGCTTTCCAGCGAGAGCCCTGCGCGGTGACCAACCAGCCAGCGAATGGACTTGCGAGGATGAATCCAATCGAGGGGAGCCTGGATGACTGATTTGATTTTGACCGAGGTCGACTATGGCGAGCTTGTGACCTGTGGCGGCGACGAGCCGACCACCGACTCGGTGAGGGTGGCCAAGCGGTTCGGCAAGCGTCACGACAACGTGCTGCGCGCGATCGACAACGTCAAATGTTCTGCGAATTTTCGTCTCCTCAATTTTGAGGAGACCTCTTACATCGACGAACAGGGAAAGGTTCAGCGCATGTTCAACATGACAAAGGATGGATTCATGTTCGTTGTCATGGGTTTCACAGGGGAAAAGGCTGCCGCCTGGAAAGAAGCGTTCATCGAGGCGTTCAACAGGATGGCCCGCGAACTCCAGGACCGTTCGCTATCGATCGAGCAGCAACGTCACATGCTGGTGGCTGAGTTCAAGCAGGAGAAGGGCCTAGCGAGTCTCGCCGGAAAGACAATGCGCCGGTGGCAGCTAAAGAAGCCGGTCATTGAGGGGAAGATCATCCAGCTTGAAAAGGATGGGCAGCAAGCACTGCAACTTCACTGAGATATCGGGCGCAACTTCCGCCCAGTAACACCGCAACTTCACTCGAAAGCCAAGTTACTCGGCGGGCTCTGTCTCGCCTGAAATAAGGAGATTCACGAAATGCTCATGCTCAGTCGCAATATCGGCAAGGCAATCGTCATCGGCGGCAACATTCGCGTGACCGTGGCCGGCGTGAATGGCTCCCAAGTTCGCCTCGGCATCATTGCGCCGGGTGGAGTGGTCGTCGATCGCGAAGAGATCCACCAGCGCCGCCTGGCTGATCCTCGTCCTGCAGTTGCACCGGTAGATCCTCGCGACCTATTCATCGCCGCCAACCCTATTGGCGCCAGCGAAACGGAGCTGCAGAAGGGCCGCAACGGTTTCGTTGATGAACGCACACATGGTGACTACCTGATCTTCCTGGCCGGGTTCAATGCCATGCAGCAGCAGGTGGTGCAGGAGCAGCAGCCATGACCCAGGCCGGCCTGCTTCTGCTGCTGTGGGATGCCCTGCAGCAGCGCCAAACCACCTTTGGCCAAGTGCTCGACCTGTCTGCCGCTTGTGGCCTGGATGGGCGCCGTGTGCTGGCCGATCACTTCGACTCACAACTTGGACACGGACGGCCTAGGTTCCTACGCGGCCCCGTCGTCGGCAACAGCCAAATTGCCGCCCGTTGCGAACAGGCGGGCCCGATCAGTGCCCCAGGTGAGCGCTTTGCTAATGGTCTCGCCCGGCCTGCTCGGGTAGTACTCCTCAAGAAGGAGCAGCCCGTCAACGCGATATACACCGATAAAGAGTTGAGCCACACCGGTACGAGAGAGGCGGCTCTGAACATCAATCGTGGTGCCATCGCTGAGTTTCTCGTCATGGCTACGGTGGTGAAGTTGATGGTCTGCCCATTCCCAAAACCTAGCACCTCGATTCTTCATAGCTCCCCCATCCCTAGAAGTGTTCTGAGCATTAACTTCATGCCTTTCAAGGTTTATAAGCCAAATACTCGCCTGTCAATAATCCTCCAGCCCAGAGCCGCCAGTATAGTTTCAGGAGGTTTCCAATGATCAAGCGCCGATCAATCAATCCCGCCGCCCTCCCCGCCATCGGCCAGCCCCTGGGCGGCGGCTTCTTCGCCGGCCGTCTCTTCTTCGATGGTGCTGAGCACGCAGTCATCGACGCAGGCCGGGAGTTCGAAGTGGCTGCCCATTGGTGGCAGGAGGAAGGCCCACGCCCACGCATCCGGGGTGCCACGTCGCGTTTCGACGGCTTGGCGAACACCCAGGCCATGGCCGCCGAGGGCAGCGCTATCGCCCGCAAGGTGCTGGGCATGAACATCCGTGGCACCTGGGGCTGGCACATCCCGTCGATCGAGGAGCTGCAGGTGCTGCGCTGCAATCTCTTGCAGTTCCCAGATTGGGGTCACGACGGGTCGTATACAGTCAGGGGTGCTGTCCAGGCATTCAGTCTGAGCGAGTACTGGAGCAGCAGCCAAAAGTCGAACGCAGCGACCGCCTGGTGCCTGCACATGCTGCCCTGGTGCGTGCCCGATACGAACTGGGTGAGCAAGTGCAAGGGCATCAGGCCGGTGCGCACCTTGCTGATCAGCCAAGAGGCTTTCGTCCACGCTCCGTCGACCGATACGGCCGTGCCCAGCGCCGATTTGCGCGGCCTGGCCAACCAGCACGCTGTGGCCACCGTGCTCGAGCGGTTCGTGAACGAGGACACCGGCAAATTCTACGGACGCACGGACGCATTGGTAGCTGAGCTGGCGGCACTGGCAACGGCTGTTGTGACAGGTCAGCGTGACAACCAAAACCTGGCGCGTCAGGTGGAGTAGATCAATGCGCTACATGACCGTCAGAAAGTTCGCCAGCGAGTCTGGCTACACCGAGGACGCGATCCGCTCAAAGATCCGCGACGGGATCTGGCGGCTGGGTGAAATTTGGATCAAAGCGCCGGACGGCCGGACGCTGATTGACTTGGAAGGATACGAGACATGGGTAGAGGCGGGAGCGGTGTCAGGGCAGTCTCAGACTCGAGCATCGAGATCACGTTCATGTACCGGGGTGTTAGGTGCCGCGAGCGCGTCGCGCTCAAGCCCACCGCCACTAATCTGAAGAAAGCCCAGCAGCACAAGGCGGCGATCGAGCACGCCATCGCCCAGGGGACGTTTGACTATGCCGTCACGTTCCCAGGATCGTCACGCGCGGCCAAGTTCGCGCCGGAGTCGAGCCGGGAGACTGTTGGCGGCTTCCTCACGCGATGGCTTGAGGCAAAGAGGAAACACGTCTCCAGCAGCACGTTCGAAGGATATCGAAAGATCGTCGAACTGAGGCTTGTTCCTTCGCTCGGGCACCACCTGGTCGTGGACTTCAAGCGCAAGATGGTGCGGGACTGGCTCGATGGCCTTGAGGTCAGTAACAAAACGCTGAGCAACATCCAGAGTTGCCTGCGCTCTGCGCTTAACGACGCTGTCGACGAGGAGCTGCTGGACATGAACCCATTGGCCGGCTGGACGTATGCCCGTAAGGAGGCGCCACCGCGGGATGATGATGTGGACCCCTTCTCACCCGAAGAACAGCAAGCGATCCTGGCTGCGCTGACCGGCCAGGCGCGCAACATGGTGCAGTTCGCGCTGTGGACAGGTCTGCGCACCAGCGAGCTGGTGGCGCTCGAATGGGGGGACGTGGACTGGGTCCGGGGTGAAGTGATGATCAGCAGGGCAATGACCCAGGCCGCAGGTGGAGAGGCCGAGGTCACCAAGACGGCCGCCGGCCGGCGCTCGGTGAAGCTTCTCCGCCCTGCTCTCGAAGCCCTCACGGCGCAGAAGGCGCACACGTTCCTGGCTGATGCCGAGGTCTTCCAGAACCCGCGGACGCTTGAGCGCTGGGCAGGAGATCAACCGATCCGGAAAACCATGTGGCATCCGGCAATGAAGAAAGCCGGCGTCCGGTACCGGCGCCCCTACCAGACTCGGCATACCTACGCGTCGATGATGCTGTCAGCAGGTGAGCACCCGATGTGGGTGGCAAAGCAAATGGGGCACAGCGACTGGACAATGATCGCGCGAGTCTATGGTCGGTGGATGCCATCGGCAGATGCAGATGCGGGAGGAAAAGCGGAGTCATTGTGGGCGTCCGTTGAGGTGGCTAAAATCACAAGCTCCGCTCAAGGATGAATTATATAAATGAAAAACGTGCTCACAACTCCAAAGAATCTTGATAGCGATGCGCTTGAATTCGCGCGCTCTTTGAACAAAAGTTCAAATATTATTTACATACAAGTTCGAGCTAATGAAAGAGCACTGCCAAATGAGTGCTTTTCGAACGTCGCCAGGATGGTTGAAATGCACGGTGGAGAGCAGATTCTAGGCTGGCAGATATGGGAATGGCCGGGAGTGTTTGCAGAAGCTGAAGCGCATGCAATATGGCAGTCTCCCAATTACGAACTTTATGATGTAACACCAAAGGTGGAGAGCAAGATAGCGTTCCTTCCCGACCCAACGGTTAACTTCACAGGCGTGCGGATCAATAACGTTCGCCACGCAATTGCAGACAATGAAGATGTTAGGGATTTTATCGCCGCGGGAGACCACAAGCACAGGATTTTCGGCGCGATAGCCAACGGAACCAGGTTGGACCAGTGGCAGGTAATCATAGGCGGGCGTCTTGACGCCGCAACTGGGCTGCTACCGCATCTTTTCAAGGACAGGGGACGTCGCTCAAGGAGGTGCCCATGTAATTCGGGTTTGTCCTATCACGACTGCCATCGTCCCGAAATCAAGCGTACCCTCGAAATGGCTGCGACGGCCGGCCAGTGAGAAATGCCAGCAAAATGACGGCTTCGGTGCTGGAAGTAGCGAAAAACAAAGCCTAGACGGGGGTTCAAATCCCCCCGGCTCCACCAATTTTTCTTCCCAGGAAGACCCAGAAAAGCCGTAAAGCCTAAAGAAATCAAAGCTTTACGGCTTTTTTATTGCCCACGCTTTCCCACCTAATCCCAGGGCAACCCGCGGTTGACGGGGGCATATATGGGGGCATAAAACGCTCATCAGCTCGCTCGGAGAGGATGTGCCCCCAATGCCCCTGAAAGACACCAACTGCCGCAACGCCAAGCCCCAGGACAAGCCGTATCGCCTGTACGACGAACAGGGGTTGTACCTAGAAGTGCAACCCAACGGAGGCCGTTACTGGCGCTTGAAGTACCGCTTTCTGGGAAAGGAAAAGCGCCTTGCGCTTGGTGTTTATCCTGAGGTCGGCCTGCAGGAGGCCCGACGCAAGCGTGATGATGCACGCGTTCAGCTTGCCGGCGGCCAAGACCCTTCGCTGCAAAGACGCATGGCCAAGGTGGTCAGCCAGCTCGATCACCAACACACCTTTGAATCGGTCGCAAAGCAATGGCTCACTATTCGCGAGTCAACCTGGGATCCGGAGTACACCCGCACGGTACGGCAGCGCCTTGAGCTCAATGCCTACCCCTGGTTGGGAAAACTCCCAATCAGCAGCATCAGCACACCCATGCTGGTCGAAAACCTGCAGCGCATTATCAAGCGCGGTGCTCGCGAGACGGCCCGTCGTGTTGCCCAGATCTACAAACAGATTTTTGAGTTCGCCGGAGCTGCCGGCATCACCCCGCCCAACCAGATAGGGAATCTCTCACGGACGCTCCCAGCCAAGCGGGTGAAACACTTTGCTGCCGTGACCGATCCTGAAAAACTCGGTGCACTGCTCAAAGCACTGGATAGCTACACGGGAACAATGCCTGTTTGTTGTGCACTCAAACTGGCCCCATTGCTGTTCTGCCGACCCGGTGACCTGCGCCACATGGAGTGGTCGGAGGTCAATCTGGATGCGGGCGAGTGGTTGATACCCGGCCACAAGATGAAAGGGCTCACTGCCACCAAACAGGATCGTCCGGATCATTTGGTTCCCCTGAGCCAGCAAGCAATCGCTGTTCTGCGCGAGCTGAAACCACTCACCGGCAGACATCGGTACGCCTTCCCCTCGGCACGAGGAGGCGACCGGCCGATGTCCAACAATGCCGTACTCAGCGCGTTACGCCGCATGGACATCAGCGGCGACGAAATGACTGGGCACGGTTTTCGTGCGACAGCGAGAACCATAGGCGCTGAGGTGCTGGGGTTTCGCCCCGATCTTCTGGAGCATCAGCTTGCTCACACGGTAAAAAATCCGCTGGGACGTGCGTACGATCGAACCACCTTCTTGCCGGAGCGGCGTGAAATGATGCAGATCTGGGCCGACTTTTTGGACTCGATAAAACGCTGAATGCAAGCGCCCCCATCAGCCAGCAAGCCTTCAAGCTAATACAAGCACTATCTTATCGCTCCAGTACTGGCTGAATTGCTAAACTGCGCCGATTTGGCGCCTGTAGTGCGCCAGGCGCAGTCCAAAAGGAATTCCTACCGATGTCAGCCTTATCAGCTTTGCTGAATACCTACCGCAGCGCTTCTGTCACCGAACGCGAAAAAGGTACTTATTTCGAAGAGCTGATTTGCACTTACCTCCGCAACGAAGCCACCTACCGCGACCTGTACGACAAGGTATGGGCATATGCGGAGTGGGCGAAGGAGCAGGGCCTTAGCGGTAAGGACGCGGGCATCGACCTGGTGGCGCGCACCCAAGGTACCGGCGAGTACCACGCCATCCAGTGTAAGCTGTATGCCGTGGATTACCGCGTTCAGAAGAAGGACATCGACAGCTTCTTCACTGCCTCGGGCAAGGCGCCGTTCTCGCACCGCATCATCGTAGCCACTACCAACAACTGGAGCGAGCACGCCGAGGACGCGTTGCAGGGCCAGCAGCCCCCGGTCAGTAAGATCGACCTGCAAGCCCTGGAAGACAGCCAGATCGACTGGGCCAAGTACCAGCCCAATCAAGCCGTCGCGCTCAAGGCCAAGAAGCAGCTGCGCGAGCACCAGCAAACCGCGCTGAATGCCGTGGCCGCTGGCCTCAAGGACGCCGAACGCGGCAAGCTGATCATGGCCTGCGGCACCGGCAAGACCTTCACCAGCCTGAAAATTGCCGAGCAGCAGGCCGGCAAGGGCAAGCGTGTATTGTTCCTGGTGCCCAGCCTGTCACTGCTATCGCAAACCCTCACCGAGTGGACGCAGGAAAGCGCAACCCCGCTCCACAGCTTTGCCGTCTGCTCCGACAGCGACGTAGGCAAGAAGCGCAAATCAGAGGATGACGCGGTTCAGGTGTTCACCCACGAGCTGCGCTACCCGGCCACCACCAAGGCGGATCGCCTCGCAGCGGAAATGCTCAAGCGCCACGATGCCGAACACATGAGCGTGGTGTTCTCCACCTATCACTCCATCGACGTAATCAGCCGCGCCCAGGCTGATCATGGCCTGGCCGCTTTCGATCTGGTGATCTGCGACGAAGCGCACCGCACCACGGGTGCCACCTTTGGCGACGATGACGAAAGCAACTTTGTGCGCGTTCATGATGCCGACTACATCCGCGCCACCAAACGTCTGTACATGACCGCTACGCCGCGCATCTATGGTGACAACGCCAAGCTCAAGGCCGAGTCTGGCGAAGTCACCCTGTGCTCGATGGATGACGAAGCGCTCTACGGCAAAGAGCTGTTCGTCATCAACTTCTCCGAGGCCGTTCAGCGCGGCCTGCTCACCGATTACAAGGTGCTGGTACTCACCGTCGAGGAGAGCACCATCAGCCGCCGCCTTCAGGAGATGCTGAAGGACGAGAACAACCAGCTCAAGGTAGACGACGCCGCCAAGATAGTCGGTTGCTGGAAGGCGCTGGCCAAGCAGGGATTGGCCGAAAACTTGGTGGGTGATGATCAGCCCATGAGGCGCGCTGTAGCTTTCTGCCAGGTCATCTCGCCCAATTACAAGGGCACCAAGCACAAGGTCAGCTCGATCAACATCGCCAGCATGTTCCAGTCGGTGGTGGAGGCTTATCAGGAGTCAGAAAACATCGATGAGGCCTCACGCATCATCTGCGAAGCCGCACACGTCGATGGCGGCATGAACGCTAGTGCCAAGGAAGCCAAGCTCACCTGGCTTAAGGAAGAACCGCCTGCCAACACCTGCCGCATCCTCAGCAACGTGCGCTGCCTGTCTGAAGGTGTGGACGTACCGGCGCTGGACGCCGTGCTCTTCCTCACCCCGCGTAACTCCCAGGTGGACGTGGTGCAATCGGTGGGCCGGGTGATGCGAAACGCACCGGGTAAAAAGCGCGGCTACGTGGTGCTGCCCGTCGTCATTCCGGCCGGCATGGAGCCCCACGAAGCGCTCAATGACAACCAGACCTATAAAGTGGTCTGGCAGGTGCTTCAGGCACTGCGCTCGCACGACGACAGCTTCGACGCCATGGTCAACAAGCTTGACCTGATCGGCTCTGACCCGCGCAAGATGGAAGTCATCGCCATCACCGACAAGGCCGAGAAAAAGGCCAGGAAAGCTAGCGGCACCAGCAACGGCCAGGCAGGCAAAGGGCAGTACGGCATTGGTGAGAAACGTACTAAGTACGATGTCGAGGGTCAGATGACCCAGCAGGCCGAGCTGGCCTATGAGGTGGGGGAAATCGAGAAGGCCATCTACGCCAAGATCGTCTCCAAGTGCGGCAACCGCCACCACTGGGAAGACTGGGCCAACGATATCGCCAAGATCGCCCGCACCCATATCGATCGTATCCAGGGCATTTTGGAAAACCCTGAATATACCCAAGAGAGAGCGACTTTCGAGGCCTTCGCTGCTGAGCTGCGCGATGATCTCAACGACAGCATCAGCGATGGCGAGATCGTCGAAATGCTCGCCCAGCATCTGGTAACCAAGCCGGTGTTCGATGCGCTGTTCGAGGAGTACAGCTTCGCCAGCCACAACCCCATGTCCAAAGCCATGCAAGGCGTGCTGGACGCGCTACATGAGCATCACTTGGCCAAGGAAGCCGACACTCTAGAGAAGTTCTACGCCAGCGTGCGTCAGCGTGCTGCCGGTATCGACAACGCCCAGGGCAAGCAGAAGATCATCGTCGAGCTGTACGACAAGTTCTTCCGCAACGCCTTCCCCAAGATGACCGAGCGCTTGGGCATCGTTTACACCCCGGTCGAGGTGGTGGACTTCATCCTCCACAGCGTCAATCACCTGCTGCAAAAAGAGTTTGACCAAACCCTCGGCAGCAAGGGCGTTCACATCATCGACCCCTTTACCGGCACTGGCACCTTTATCACCCGTTTGATTCAGTCGGGTCTGATCAAGCCGGAAGAGCTAGCGCACAAGTACAGGCACGAGATCCATGCCAACGAGCTGGTACTCCTGGCCTACTACATCGCCGCCATCAATATCGAAGCCGCCTACCACGGAGAAGTGATCGACGAGTACACCCCGTTTGAAGGAATCTGCCTGACCGATACCTTCCAGATGTATGAGAAGGAAGATCTGGTAGAGGCACTGCTGGTGGACAACAGTGCCAGGCGTAAGCGGCAGAAGGCGCTCGATATTAGAGTGATTGTGGGTAACCCACCGTACTCCATAGGACAGGGCAGCCAGAACGATAACAACCAGAACGTAAGCTACCCGGCATTGGATCGCCGCATTGAGGAAACTTACGCTGCGCTTTCTGAGGCCACTCTTTCAAGAGGCCTCTACGATAGTTATATCCGCTCTATTCGCTGGGCCAGTGACCGCATCGGCAATGCTGGCATTATCGGCTTTGTGACCAACGCAGGTTTTTTGGACGCTGCCTCACAGGATGGAATACGTAAGTGCCTAGCGGATGAGTTTTCCAGCCTCTATGTGTTCCACCTGCGTGGTAACCAGCGAACCAGCGGTGAAACCTCTCGTAAGGAAGGCGGCAAGATCTTCGGCAGTGGCAGTCGCGCCCCTATCGCCATCTCACTGCTGGTAAAGAATCCAGACGCACAGTTTCAAGGCCAGATTTTTTTCAACGACATCGGCGATTACCTGAGTCGAGAAGAAAAACTAGAGAAAATTGCAAACTACGCCAGCGTGGCTGGTATTGAGCAATGGCAGCAGATCACCCCGGACGAGCATGGCGATTGGCTTAAGCAGCGCGACGATAGTTTTGGTCAATTCATTGCTATAGGGGATAAGAAAAATGATGGCATCAAGCTTTTCGACAGTTTCTCGCTTGGTGTTGTGACTGCACGCGACGCTTGGGCCTATAACGCCAGTCGTATGAAGCTAGAAGTCAACATGAGTAGTATGATCGGCTTCTACAACTCTGAAGTGGCTCGCTTTGAGGCGGCATATAAAGGGCTGGACACCAAGGCTCGACAAGAGCTGGTCAACAACTTTATTGATGTCAATCCGGCACGTATCAGTTGGTCTCGTGCTTTGAAACAAAACCTCGGGAAGGGTCGCACGTTCACGTTTGAAAGCGAATGTTTGGTGACCGGTCTTTACCGACCATTCACTAAGCAGTGGCTGTATTTCAACCGCGCCTTTAACGAGATGGTGCTACAGATGCCGCGCCTTTTCCCCAGTGCTAGCGCGGGAAATCTGGTGATTGGCGTTTCTGCTTCTGGCGAGAAAGTTGCCTTTAGCGCCTTGATTTCACGCCATGTGCCAAGCCTTCACTTCATAGACATTGAAGGTTCACAGTGCTTTCCGCTCTACCTCTACGACGAAGCAGCCCAAGCCTCAACAGACGACCTCTTTGCTGAACCAGTTGAAGGCGGCCTGCGCCGCCGTGAAGCTATCACCGACGCTAGTCTGGTTCACTTCCGGAGCGCCTATCCCGACGAGCAGATCAGTAAGGAAGACCTGTTCTACTACGTCTACGGCATCCTCCACTCCCCAGACTACCGCGAGCGCTTTGCCGACAACCTGAGTAAGGAGCTGCCACGCATTCCGGCAGTGAAGGAAGCAGCCGACTTCTGGGCGTTCAGTAAGGCTGGGCGCGCTTTGGCCGACCTTCACCTGAACTACGAAACCGTCGCGCCCTACCCGCTGACCATCGAGGCCAAAGGCACACTCTCCGCCGCTGACTACCGAGTGGAGAAGATGAAGTTCGCCAAAAAGGGCGACAAGACCACCGTCATCTACAACCACCGCATCACCCTAAAGGGCATTCCTGAAGCGGCGTGGGATTACGTCGTCAACGGCAAAGCCGCACTCGATTGGGTGATGGAGCGCCAAGCGGTGCGTACCGACAAGGCCAGCGGCATCGTCAACGACGCCAACGACTGGGCCGTGGAAACCATGGGCAACCCCAAGTACCCACTCGAGCTGTTCCAGCGCGTGGTCACCGTCAGCTTGGAAACTCAGAAAATCGTCAAGGCGCTGCCCAAACTCGATATCGGCACAGATGACTAGTTGAGTCAGATAGAACACTAAGCATTCAGTCACTACTGCCTTGGTTGGGCCACCCTTTCCCGACCAAGGTAGAGCACCTGCTGATTGCCAGCCCGGCACTCTCATGTTAAATAGTGTCCGTCCCAAGCGTTCCCTATCGATCCGCAACGGGCCGCCACGTCGCCCCGGTAACGACGTTAAAAACTTTCGCCTCGTTCGCATCAGCTGAACGGGCCGCATCAGCTGCCTTTGGCTGATTTGCGTACCTGGTCAGAACACTCGCAGTCCGTTCTGTCCCTAGAAGCCTTAGTACCCTAGAACTTCTGTAGCCCACAACGACCTCCGACGCTACCGACCATGAATCTCGGAAACGCGCATATACCTATGCGTGTGGCAAATGCCCCTGCTCGCTATATAGCCAGCCGATACCCGTCTTTTACCCTTTTTAGCAGTAGTGCCGGAGGACGCTGCCCCACGCTTCAGAACCTCGGACTCAAAACCTATGGCAAAGCACGTTAGCAACTTTGACGACGTCGGCGACGATGACAAGATTCTTCGTTTGCGCGATGTCGAAGCAATCGTCGGCCTAAAACGTTCAACGATCTATCGGAAAATATCGGAAGGCCTTTTCCCGCGACAGCGCCTTTTGTGCGGCTCCAGCGTCGGTTGGCGTAACAGCGAAGTCCAGGCTTGGATTCGGCAAAGGGAGGCGCTGTAATGCAGCGCCGAACACCTCAACAACCGGGCTGGACGATAGAACTCACAGCAGCGGTCGATATTCCAGCGGAAAAAATCCAGTGGATTTGGCCAGGCTGGCTGCCAAAGGCAAAGTTATCCATTCTTGCCGGCGCAGGTGGATGCGGCAAAACCACGCTGGCAATCTCGCTGGCCGCCACGCTCAGCAGAGGTGGTGACTGGCCAGACGGCAGCAAATGTGAGGCAGCAGGCAACATCGTAATCTGGAGCGGCGAGGATGGTATCGCTGATACGATCATTCCCCGCCTTACGGCTGCAGATGCAGACCTAACCCGCGTGCACGTTATCGAGGGGCTCAGAGATCAACGTGGGAACAGACGACAGTTTGATCCTGCAGCCAACTTTTCCCTTTTGGATGAAGCAGCCGCAAGGATTGACGGCGTTTCATTGCTGATTTTCGACCCACTGATCAATCTCATTCGTGGGGATATGCACCGGGCAAACGAAGTTCGGCAGGGGCTACAAATGGTAGTGGATTTCGCAGAGCAGCATTGTTGCGCTGTCCTCGGTATATCTCACCTGAGCAAAGGTACATCCCAGTCATCCGTAGCTGATCGCGTAATCGGCAGCCAGGCATTCTCAGCGCTTGCTCGCACGGTACTGGTGGCTGGGAAAGCTCAAAATTCCGAAGCGCGAGTGCTTGTCCGACCGAAATCCAACGTCTCGATTGATAGTGGGGGGATAGAGTACTTCGTTGAGCCCTTAGTGATAAACGAGCAGTTGGAAACAACCTGCATCCGGTGGGGAGAGGCCGTCGAAGGTAGTGCTGAAACTATTTTGGCGGATATCGAGCGAGCGGACGGCGAAAGACCAGCATCAGCTACTCAAGAGGCGTGCAGCTTTCTCGAGGAGACGTTGCAAGCTGGGCCTGTTGCAATCAATGCGTTGATGGCTTTAGCTGAAGAACGTTGCATTTCTTCGGCGTCACTTCGCAGAGCCCAGAAACAGCTAGGTATACGTTCACACAAAACAGGTATGCAGGGCGGATGGGCATGGGAGCTTCCCACCGCTTCCTGAAGGCGCTCAACGCACGTCGAAGGTGCTCAATACTTGTGTTGAGCACCTTCGTTTTTATTGAACGCCTTCGACTCGCGAGAGAGTCTGTATGCCTGATTCCTCAGATAAAATCCCGGCACGCCAGTCGCACAGGTCGACCACGACTACTTCCCAATGAAATAGAGATTGCCGTTCTTGTTGTAAATCGCGGCAGGTCGAAAGTCCTTAGACCAATTCCTTCCAGGATAGTATGCATACATCCATTCGGGCAGGTGACGAGCAATACCCTCCAGCGCATCCATGCCGTCCTTATCAGCTCTGCTAGCGTCAGCAAATAGCTCGCCTGAGGGATCGGTCAGGAAAATCGGGCCGTAGGCTTTCTCGGCCGAAATGAACGCTGGCGCAGCGCTCGCCGGAGCGTCGAACGGCGCGGGATTCCCAGCAGCCAAATCTGCAAGCCTGTCGTATTTCTTGCCTGATCCGTCAGCATACTTAGCCGGCTCATGACGCAACTTTGAGATTTTTCCACCGAAGTATTTCTCTCTCGCATCAAGCCAGGCCGACCTGACCAACGCAGATGCCTCCTTTGGGTTAGACGCGAGTTCCTCAGGCACCCACGCAGCAACCTGGTAATGATAGACAGGGCCAGCGCTGCCACCACCCAGCAAGAACAACCCGACGCCAAGAGAGGCTGCTCCTGCGCTGCTAAACCCAGTTGGAGGTGACACGTATCCCAAACCTGCCGTCGCTAGACCTCCTGAGCCTCCCGAAGACCGCGGCGCGCTCAGGTTATCTGCTTCATTCCCAACCATTTCACTTGGAATATCGCGCTGACCATCGATGCGCATGGCTTCCAGGACCAGCATGGCATCGGACCATTTCTCGCGAGGAACATCTTTAGGTTCTGGCAACATGACCCTCGGGGTACTGGAACAACCAACCATCACAACCAACAGCAAGGTACCAACGCATCCCTTCACAGAAAAAAGCATCGACATGAAAACTCCCTATGTATTCAGTGGTTCTCCAGCACACGTAGTACGCCAGAGACATCCTTCACTTGCCTGCTAGGTCATAGCGCCCAAAAATTATCTGGGCAACTTCAGCGGTAAATAACACCACCACTTAAACGACCGCAGATGATTTCGGCGAACCGACGTAGCGGTAAAGCGTTGTTCGAGAAACGCCATACCGTCGGGCAACATCGGTTACCTGTATCTCAGGATCTCTGAGAAGAGCTCGTATCTCACGCACCTGACGATCATCGAGCGCAGGCTTGCGTCCACCTTTTCTCCCACGGGCACGAGCCGCAGCCAGTCCTGCACGAGTTCGTTCTCGAATGAGGTTGCGCTCAAACTCAGCCAGGGCAGCGAACACGTGAAAAATCAGCTTGCCGGCAGCGCTGGTGGTTTCGATTCGCTCGGTTATCGATTCGAAGGCCACCCCTTCCTGCTCCAAGCTACTGACAATCCCAACCAAGTCAGGCAAAGAGCGACCGAGGCGGTCCAGTCGCCAGACAACCAGAGTGTCACCGTTACGCAGAGCTTTGAGGCAATGCCCCAGCTCCGGCCTGTCTGCCGACTTGCCGCTCATGGTTTCCTCGTAGACTGTTGAGCACCCAGCCAGAGCAAGTGCATCTCGCTGCAGGTCGAGGTTCTGATCATCAGTCGACACTCGGGCATATCCAATCCGCTTTCCCATGCGTTTTTCTCACACTGATTTCGGTACGAGAAAAGTGACAGGAAAACGGGAAATCCCAAGTCCAGTAGCTCGTCTGGAATAGGTGTACCAAAAACGACCGTTTACGGATTGTCGGCCTCGTCAATTTCAGGCGCTGAAAGCGACCGAAAACGAACCTCAGAATATTTTTTCTCGCTCAACATTTCTTTTTAGCAGCTCAGCACCCGAGCTGAACGGAGGAATGACCATGAAGCAGAGTTTCTACTCACATTTTGACCGGGATTTGGCGAGGGCCGGTTCGGCGAACCTCAATGAGGCAGTCCGACGCGGGCTCCTCAGTCAACACGAGGCAATGATCCACGACCATCAGTGGGCACAGTTTAGTATTTACGCCAAGGAGTCTCATGAGGTGGATGTCCTGGAGCTCGTCAATGAAAAACTGGTGCGGCAATACGGCGAAGAACTCTGTACGCAGGTGTACCACGGGAATCTTTCGGTGCAGACCGCGGAGGGCCTTCTTGAGACAGTGAGTTCAGTTATGGCCCTCGCAACCAGCGGTGACTGGAATGTCGTGATGCCTGATATCGGCGTTCCTGGCCATGCACGGATTACAGCCCCACACAGCCTTGATCAAGCGAAGTTCGAAGCCGCAGTAGAAGATGTTCAGGCCCGCGTATCAGAGCATCTGGCGGTGGTGTTGATGTTAGTGCGGCATCTCGGCATATCAATACGTGAAGCTTTTTTCTTCGACGCCCAAGCGGCTCTAGAGGCAGCCAAGGGGGATGGATTTATTCCCCTGGAAAGCGGCAAAGAAGGGAAGTATACACAGAGGATAATTAACATCTCGATGCCAAAGCAGATCGCCGTTTTGGAGACGGCATCCGCCGCCCAAGATGTTCATCGCTATCCACAAACAAAGCAGACATGGCGGTTCTGGAAGCAGAACAGCTTACCTGCTGCCAAGGATATTTTGCTTTTTCATGGGCTGAGTTTCTGTGATTGCCGAGCAGCGTTTGCATGTGAGCTTTACAAGCAGTGGTCCGGTCATGAAGCCCCGATTCTTGGAGGGCGCGCTCCTAATATCGAGGATCTAGAGGCGCGACATCACGTCGCCTACGAGCTTGGGAAATTGCGTATATGGGAAACTGATGCATACGTCGGTGCCCGAGCTAACCTGCGAAAGGAAGCTGCCACTACCGGTCGCTAAGCCATCACAGCAGTTTGGGACTACATCAGACGCCCTTATCCTTGACAGACCTCGAATCAAAGGAGTCAGGGTATGGATGGTTTTGAGCTGCTTGTATACGCCGTGCTTGCCGTCATCAGTGCGCTGATTATCACAGGTGTAATTGGATATCTGGTCGCAGCGCACCTGGACAAGAAGCACGACGACGATTGAGTCTTCAGCGGAACGACCAGATCCCTGCAAAAAATTGTCCGCTGCCCCTTGGCAGCGGGCGCTTACACACCCCATCGGCAAGGCATCCTACCGCTGCGACAAGCACTATTCGTCCAAGTCTATGAGGTCATGGAACGAATCTGGAAGGGCTGGCAGTTTCCTCGCCATAGCGAAAGTGACCTGAGCGCCGAAGCGTTTAGTTCAGCGACATGCACACCCGCCATGTGGCGAGCTAGCTTGCCCAACACGCTGAAACTCGTCCGCCGACTCGCAAGCAACACCTCATCTTGGGTTTTCCGAAAGCTACCGGAGAGTGCCTAGCGACCTCATCCACCCGGAGCATCACCATGGAATTTCGTCACCTCGGTATCGGGCATTACTTCCCACCTATTGCACCAAACGGTCGGGTTTACGCTGTGCCTCTTGGGCAGGAATCCCAGGTAGAAGTTTTCTGCCTTACCCCTGTAGGCATCATAGGTGCGGGCATTCAATTGCACTGGTCAGAAATCATTGGTTGTTACTACGACGGCGAATCCTGGGAGATCATCCCGCGCAACTACTCCGGACGAGGAATGCGCTTCCGCAGGGGCCTATCCTGCATCATGGTGATCGAAGGTAACGAGGCCCTCACGACGCACATACAGGGCTACCCCATCCCCATGTGCGTGATGAACCGCATTGCATTCGAACAGCAGCGAGCCAGTGAGGAGTAGCGCGTTACCGTCACCACCCGCTACGCGACACGGGTACCAGCTAGGCCGGCACCTACCAAAGATTATTTTATGAAAGTGAAGCCCTTCACTACTAATACACATCACAGTTCGCCGGCTGACTTGTTCGTAGGCGTGACTGCTAATAGCAAATATGGTCTCCGCCCGCTTGCCTGCAGGGGCCTGCTTGTTGACGGCGCTTAGATTTAGCGCCCTATACTGCTTATAGCCCGTACCCGTCGCCTTTCCTGACGAAGCGCAGCAGCATGTCTCACCGAAATTCACTGCTGATACGAGAAAGCCCCGTCAGACCATGCTACACGGAGCTTTCGGGCATTGAAATCGGCTCAGATCCATTCGGAACTGCTTATAGTGCACTCAGCCCCTACTCCTCCGAGTAGAAATCGCCATGATCGAGCGCCTGATATCGAGATAGCTTCCTCTCATAGGCGACCAACGTCCGACGCAGCTGACGATTCTCGCTGGCGATGCTGCGAATCTCAGCAAGACGCTCCTCGACCTGTAAAACGAGGCGACGGTAAGGGAATTTAACAAACTCAAACGAGGAAGCCGGGTATTTGTACTTGCCGTTGCCTTTAGGAATAGTCAGGGGTGCGAAATTATTTTTTTGCCCTTGCAATGGCACCAATCTGCACCAGTAAATCGAGTACGCGTTCGGGCTCGTTTGCTTGATTGACACAGCAGCCACGACAGATTTGACCCCAGTCTTTTTGTATATCTTCATGGACGCTTCGATGTAGCTTGCGGCCAGGCGTCTCGCATCCGCAAGCAGCTGCTCGTACTGCTGATCCAGGAGGGTGACTATCGTTTGTGCTTCTTTACTCATCATTAAGGCTCTCTTCGCTATAAGAGCCAAAATGGTGACCGATCGCTGAGCACGCGGAATTCGATTTCAGACCGTTCTGCCGTCGGAAATCTACCGAAAGGGGGTAGTCTGGCTCAGGCCGTCACCCTACGTCGCGCCAAGATGATAGACGGATGACTACATGTCAGCCGCAGAAAAACATAACGTGCAAATGATGCACAACAGATGACGACGGCAGCCTCGCCCCTGGCGGAACAAGATCAACATGTTGGAAGCAGTCCTTCGATTGCTGTCTGTAGCGCGCTGGAGGCAAATCGAAAGGAACGCTGATCAGAGAGCGAAGTAGGTGTAGAAAAAGAAGTGCAGCTACCACCTAGGTACGTTCAATTACCGGCGCGGTAGGGAGCGCATGTGCATGCACACGGTTTCCCATTGCCCAAACCGGAAACGGTTGTACTGGCGAACCAGGACAACTTTCCCATGATCGGTCATGGCGTATTCTCCATCTGATCTCAGCGGGCCGCTGATAGCCTTTACACACCAAGTGCAAAGCGAGCAGATGAGTGCCAGGCAGGAAGGAGAGCCCTTTGGTGGTAGCTGCAGGCCAAATGCTATCAGTTGATGCCGAACACGGAAAGATCAGCGCTCATCAATTCCGGGCCATCCGGTCGCTCCCGGTAGAAGGAGCGATCACATACGCGTTGACGCAGCCCTCCCAGAATGCTTGGTTAGCTATGCCATCATCTTGTCGAAGTGAGATTCGAAATTGGTTCTGATGAACACATCCTTAAACCGCGCGACGAAGATCGCCGGATCGATCTCGCCGAAATCAGTGAGGTTAACCGAGTCAGCATGTGATTCACGGTTGATGTATCGGTAAAGCGCTCTGTACTCTGGATTCTCCTCGCTAAGATCAGTCAACGCCTGGCGCAGGCTGTGCGTCTGATGCACGAAGCTAAAGTAGTACTCTAAGATATTGCGCATCATGTTCGGAATCACATTAGGGGAAGTTCGGCCTTGTAACGCGTCCTTGATGGTTTGCCAGAAGGCTTGGTAGTCGTTCTGGATTTCGCGCTCCTCCATGGCCACGACCGAGCTATATTCGGACTTGGTGATCCGGAACATTGCCAAGGATTTTTCTCCGTCATCCTTCAAGAGCTTGACCATTTCGTGGAAGAAGAAAAGGTTGTGCGTCAGGATGATCACCTGCTTGAACCGGTCTCTCGGGATGAGCACCTGCCGCCTGATCAGCGATGCAATATCATAAACATAGTTATGGGAGAGGCTCGATATTGGGTCATCAATGACGATGACGCGATCACGCTTGAGCCTCCCACTAGCTGTGTCCAGCTCGCCATTGCAGACCTCAAGAAAGTAAAGAAACGAGATCAGCGTTTTCTCGCCCTCACTTAGGGTTCTGAACACCCCTTCAGTCTGGCCAGGGCGCTCAAGACGATACTGCGGCACCAGGCCCTCTTCTTTAATCAGCGCGAAGCCCTTCAGGCCCAGCACCCGCAACCAATTATTGATGCTCTCGACCGACTGGTCGATGTTCGTGATAGCCGCCCTGGATTGGGCAATGATATCGCGTTGTGCTTGAATGCGATCCCGCAGAGACTGAACCTCATCCTTGGCGGCCTGGCGTTGGCGCCCCTGCTGCTTATCGACCTTTTCGAATGCCACGAAAGCCGCTTCGCACGAAGCTCTGTACCAGCTCCAGAAGCGTCGCTTGACGTCCTCCTCATGCTGCTTCTTGTTTTTTATCCTCGCATTGATAACGTCGATTTTCAGTTGCTCAGCCGCGATCTCACTGTTCAACTCGGCTACCAATGTTGCAGTGGACTCCAGCGTAACCGTGAGGGATGGACTGGCGAGCTTCGTAGCAAGGGATTGCAGGTTCTTCTGGAACACAGCGTGAAGCCTGGTGATACGGAGCTTTATGGCTTGCAGCTGATATTCCGGAGCCTCGCACCTTCGCAGGAATTGATCCGCCGCGTCTCGGTATCGGCTTTCGAGTTGTTGCAGCAAACCAAGGCGCTGCTCATAGGTCTTATCGAAAACTTTACGAATTTCAGCATAGAAATCCTGCGGCAAGGGCTGCTGGCATAGTGGGCACTGGTTTTTTGCCTCGACCTCATAGCGCAGTGCCTGCTTAACCCAATCCGAATTTCCCAGTTGCTGAATGAACGCAGAAAGGTAGGAGTCGCCTGACCCAGTGATGACTTCCTGCATGATCGGATCGGTTTCTAGCTTACCCGCTTGGAAGGTGATTGAAGCGATTCCGGGCAGCTCCTGATCACTGGCCTCGTTAAGTTCTGCTGCCTCGCTGAGCAGCCCCTGAGCGGTGTCAGTGGTTTCCACAAGCTGGACGCGTCGGACTGCGTCAAGTAAACGCTCTTTGGTGTTGAGCGACCTGAAGCAGTAGGCCAAAGCAGTGTTATCGAAGTCACGCTTAGGCTTCCATACATTGTCCAGCAGCGCCTGATGAGCTTGCTCCTGGGCCTTCTTGCAGTTAACGCCCTTTTCCATTTCAGAATCATGGGCGATCGTCAATTCAGCGATTGCTGTCTCGGCCGCTGCCAGGGCAGCTTCCGCCTCAATGTTGCCCTCATTGAGGGTGAAGACCCCTGGCTGGGATGCGGCTTCATGGAAATTTTTCTCCATGAATGCATAGTTGTAGACTAGGACCTCCCGGCCAACCTTTACTGGCTCCACTCCGCAAACGCTGTAGCAGGCCTCAGCAGGGGCCTGAAGGAAGTTACTGATAGTGGTCTTGCCCGTCCCATTATGGCCATAGAACAGACTCACGCGCTTGAGCGGGGCAATGGACACCGCTGAGTCTGGAGAGTAGCTGGAGACGTTGCGAAGCAGAATTTTTTCAATCATGCGGCAATCCTTGGCGTGAGCAAACCCAGCTCAAAGATAAACGGAACATCTGTGATAGCATAGTGACACTTCGCTAACTGATCGGTCTCGCAGGTTACTTACCCTATGCCAAGGGTAACTCCGGTGCGGACTCTAGCCGTCACGAGAGGCTAGGATCGACCCAAACCGCCGATTGCGACAGGCAACTACCGGCCAAAAGCTGCTCGTAACGAACGCTGCATTCGACCCAGCGCAGTCCTTCATCACGTTCGACTACAGCTGATGGGGATCGGTGAATTTCCGTAACGCCTGCATCAGCGCACGTTATTCAGACCGGCTGGATACCGCAAAAACCTGTTCGCTGCTAACGGAACTCGAGGGCGGTTTACGGCTATCCGTTAAATGCGAAGAGCCAGAAGTACCAGACCTATCAGCACTTGAGATAGACCATATTTTACCGCGGAGTTGAAACGTCCCACTGGCCGCTGAAAGAAGGCAGCGTGGCAGCCGACAGCGACGAGTCACGAGTCGGATATCGAAATGATAATGCGCTCTTGCGGCACATTGACGCCCTGGCAGCTCATGATTAGTGAACAGCATGAGAGCATCCCGATGCTAGGCAACTTGACGCTGCTGAAGCTCAGCGTCAAAAGGACGGCGCAACACTGCGATTTCGCGGCGAAAGGCGACAAGCTGATGTCAATGCCAGCCTTGGTTTCAATGTCCCCACTAATTGCTACTTCTGCGTGGAACGAAGCCGCGATTTCAGCCAGAGCCCATGCCCTCGCCAACATGGCACTGACGATATGTCCCAAAAGCGAATGATGACCTCCCTCTCAGCACAGCAGGTAGGTTTATTCACGCTCCAGACTGCGAGCATCTGCGGTGACCGCCTCCACAACTCCGGCCAGCTCCCGCACCAGGTCAGGCTCGAAGCGCTCCAGGTAAGCTGCGATAGTCTGATTGCGCAGCATGCGAGACACATAGCCCTTGGCAACCACGAGTACTAACATGGTTTCGCCGAGCGTGTCCTCAACCAACCGGTAGTCGTGGTAGAGCTTTTCCATCTCCCGCTCCATGCGTGCAATGTCTTCAGCAGTCACGCCCTCACTGACTTTCTTTGCCTCGACCAGCTGTTCAGGACGCGTTGCGGCCAAAACCATTTCGGCGTAGCGCCCAGTAAAACAGTTGGCCGAAATCATCATCTCGACTAATTCTATTTGGCGCATTGGCTTCATCTTGCGCAGCACGCGAAAGACCGCCTGACTGACCATTCGCGTTTTCAGCATCTCAGCGACTTCCGGCGCAATCCCGCGCAGCAAATGCTGGCGCTCGCGGATGCGTCCAACGTTGACGCTCAAGACTTCGGCAATCCGCTCGGCGGTCGTTCCTTTGCGAATGGCCTCCAGAATCATCTTGTGCTCTTGAATTGGGGTAAGTCGGTTGATCTGCCGGTTGTAGGTAAATCCTTCGTCATCTGTCGCCAACAGGCACAACGCGTCTTTTGCTCCCAGCTGTACGAGCGCAGCCAGTCGCAAATGACCATCCAGCAACAGATAACGGGGTTCCTCTCCCACACCGTGTACAGGCTCGGGATGCACCGCGAGCGGTTCGACCACCCCCAGCTCGCGGATGGAAGCTAAAATCGCCGCATACTTGACGGAGGTCAGCATATCGTGGGTGACTTGGCGAGAGGGTAGGATCAGCGGTAGGCGGACGGTAATCAAATCAGGCCCAAAGGCACGCTTGACGACAGTCATGCGTCCCCCTGAATACGCTCGGCCAATACCTGCGGCATATCATCAATGCCTTCGCTGTGTAACATTGACCGAAAAAATTCATCGGCTAGTAACCGACGTAATGCAGTCACGACGAATAGCAATCGTTGCTCGCTGATGTCTGCCTTCTTCACCATTAGGCGCTGACGGCGCACCTCAGTTTGATAGGCAGTCAGCAACTGGCGGGGAGTGGTCATGCGCTCGCCTCCCTGATGCTTACCATAATCTTTCCCAAGAACGCGTCGACGGTCGATCAGACGGCGTACCTTGATGAGTTCATCTCCTTTCAGCAGCCCACTTTCATAGGCCTCGACCATGGCGGCCTGGACCTGGGAATCGTCAGACCGTGCCACATGGATCGCGACTTTGATCGGTAGCCAGCCCTTTTCGACGGCAGCAATCAAACGCTCCTCTCCTTGCCTTAACAAGATCAGAATGCCGCCGACATAGGCACGGTCCAAGCAGGTTTTCTGGGCAATCTGCCTAATGGAGTAGCCACGCTCGTGCAGTACGTTTATCGCCATCAGCAAGTCGCGGTTCGAGTGCTTGCGCCGCGCCAGATTCTCTACCAAGCTGATGAGATAGCGGTCCGCCTCAGCTGCCGTCACCACGACCGCTGGAATCGCCGCCTCCCCCAGGACCTTGAAGGCTTCGAAGCGCCCCTGTCCACAGATCAGGTCGAAACTCGAACCGTTGCGGGTCACCGTGATCGGTCGTTTCAACCCCAGACTCGCAATGTTTTCTACCAGGCGTGCAAACACTTGTTGATTGCGACTACGCGGGTTGAGCACGCGAATATCCGCGAGTGGGATCTGCGCAATTGGTGCCGCCTGAGCCACATGAAGTGCAAGATGCTCTCCCGATGCAGCCATTACGCAGCGCTCCCCAAGGGTATACGTCGACTCAGGGCCGCCAGGATGTCCAAGCTGTCGAACCGGTAGAGTTCGAATTCACGCGGATTAGTATCTCCCAGACGCAGGTGAGGGGCCGCCAAATCGATCATGGGAAAGAGGTAGTAATCAAGCACCTCCTTCTCACCGGGGAGCATGCGAACAGCGACCGTCAGGTCAGGTAACAAACCGAAGTCGAAGCGTAGCTGCCAACGTCTGCGCGGCGACTCTGAGCATTGACAGCGGCAGAGCACCACCGAGATCGAGAACTCATCATTAACCCAAACCAGTTGGGTCTTGGGATCGACCGAGATGTGTCCACCGACAAGACGAATGCGCTCCTGCGTGTCGACCAAGATGTGCGGATACAGCTCTCGCAGCCGACGATTGGCCTCCAGAAAGCTGTAGTCCCGTGCGGGGGAATAGCCAATCAGGCTGTAGCTGCGTAGCAGACTACCAAAGCGCTGGCGATAACAACTGCTGGAGGGGCAATCCTCTTGCTCATCAATGATCAACCCAGACAGACAACCTCGCTCCGCAAATAGTTGCTTCAGCGTCGCCAGCATTTGCTCGTCAGTCCAGTGCCGTGACCGCGCTCGGATGATGGCCTGTGCCGCGAGAAACAAAGCGTGGTCGACCACAGAGGAGAAGGCACCGTCGGCCCGCACCAACTGATCAACCGGATTGGAAGTTCGGGGCTGTTTCAGTTTGCCAGACGTGCGATTCCAGACATTGTTACCGATGTATTTTTCGTTGATCAGGACCTGATGCACTACGCCCCGTGACCACGGTCGCTGGAAGTCTGTAAGCAGTCCACGCCGATTCAGTTGAGTTGCAATTTCAGCTTCCGTTCGACCTTCCCTGACAAAGGCCTGGTAAATGTCTTGAACGACCTGTTGTTCGGACTCCGGACCTGGCGTAAGAATCACCCGATCCGTCTGAAGGCTTTTGTACTCTCCCCGATCCAAGATTGCTTTAGGCTGCCCTGTCTGATCGACAAGTTGACGACGCAATCCATATCCAGCCGGGCCACCTTGTCGGTATCCCAGCTGGATCAAGCGCGACTGCCCCGCAAACACCTTGACGGATAGCTCACGGCTGTACTCACCGGCCATCATGCGTTTAACACTCTTGATGATGCTGGACACCGGTGAGCCATCGTTAACGAACTGTTCGGCGCAATATTCGACCCTGACACCCGCCTGCCGACATCGAACTTCGTAGCTGGCGCTAACATCAGGGTCCTGAAAGCGCCCCCAGCGACTTACGTCATAGACCAGAACTACAGAGAACTCGGACTGACCCGCGTCGACATCTCGAAATAGCTGCTGGAGAGCTTCCCGACCATCCAGGCTCAAGCCACTTTTACCCGCGTCGGTGTACACCCGGACGATCTCCAGCTCATGTGCTGCCGCATAAACGCGAATGGCATCCAGCTGATTTTCAGTGGAGTACTGCTGGTGCTCCGTCGACATGCGGACATAGGCAGCAGCTCTATTGCCGCCCTCGGTCGTGGATAGATGTGATTGTCTCATTTCTTGATCGATGCCCCCTCAGCGACTTGGGGTCGACACCCATGCCAAGCCGTAGACTGCACCACACCTATCGGCCTACATCAGATGCGCTACTCACGAATATAAAGAGGAGATACGGAAAGATGATCGCGAAAATGGGTAATTCATTTCCAATCTGTGCACAAACCTACGCCAATGCCGTAGCTGCTGCCTTACGCACCGAATTGGGCACGTCACATCGCGCAATCAAGACGCTGCGCCACTGGACCGACGCCAGTGAACGCACGGCTAAACACTGGCTGGCGGGTAGCCATGGTCCAAGCGGCCTTCATTTGATTGAATTAATGCGGCATTCTGACCATGCGCTCCAGGCAGTGCTTGAATTGGCACAGCGGAACTCGTCCGTGGCAGTGGTCTGGCTTCCCGCTTTGCGCGAGCGCTTGCTTGACGTCGCGGAAATGATCGAGGCTTGCCTGGGTCCTGGCAGCGCTCACTGACAGCCCTTTGCAGAGGCCTTCTCCGACTCGCAAGTGGGACACAATAGGATTACGGTTAGAAGCTCTTAGCAGAGTGAATCGCCCTGGGTTTTGTGGGCACTTCTGATTGCCTGCTTCTGGCCGATTTTTGCCTTTCACAGCATGATCATCGGTCAACAATCAACAAACCAGTTGTAAAAACGGTATCCCGCGCTAACCGACACAGCACATGTACCCAGCGTCAATAGAGGCCACTGTCCTTCGACACCAAGCCACCACTGCACCTTGAACAGAAGAGCTCCCACCAACACGCAGGCGAGAACACCAAGAGCCAGACCAACCAAAGCGAACAACCAAGCCCCTAAGCCTGGGTTTCCGCCGTGCCAGTTCTCACTCAGACAAAAGGGGCAATGATTGGATGAAGGCGAATATCCCCAGAAACCACGGCTATATGACGCTCTCGGAACCATCGCTTTGCCACAGTTGTGGCAGGTAACCATCGAGTGTCTCATACCGCACCTCAGCTCAAATCGTCCTAGATGAACCCATGGTGCGCTACTGCGGAAAAACCCCAACTGCGAGACCTGACATCTACCCAGCACCTGGTCTGAGCTAGGCTCAAACCTTCCTGGCCAGATAATCGAGGTTATGCTGTACTCGAGTGACAGTGTGAATGCTCCCCAGTGGTTGAGCTGGCCTCGACGTTCGCAAAACGATAATTCAGGACGCCAGTTCAACTCCTAAAAGAGCCGCTCATCGGAAATAAGTTCAGGGGGGCACCGATGGGGGTACTTAGTAAGAAACCATTGAATAAAGCTAGCTAAAACAATAGTTTAGTAACGCATTTAAAATCCCCCCGGCTCCACCAAACTTACATCTAAAGACGTCCACGGACGTCTTTTTTTGTGCCTGAAAACCAGTAAATACGGGGCTTTCAGCGCCATCTGCGTCCACGGACATCCATGAGCAGCCACGCTTTCTGGCATTCCAAATGGCATTCCAAGCCCATAAGTGCTAATTTTTGGAATGCCAAATCCCATCCTGGAATGCCAATGTGCGCACAAGCTACTCGCCTCTCTGAGCTCAAAATCAAATCTGCCAAGCCTTCTGAAAAGGACTACGTCCTGTTTGACGGCGGCGGACTTCAAATGCGAGTGAGAAGCAATGGCTCTAAGCTATGGAACTTCAACTATCGACACCCCGTGACGAAGAAGCGGATCAACATGGGCTTAGGTACCTTCCCTGAAGTCTCGTTAGCGCAGGCACGAAAGGGCTCCATTGCAGCGAGGGAAGTACTTGCCCAAGGCCTCGATCCTAAAGAGCAACGAGATGTAGTGCTGCAAGCAAAGCAAGCTGAAACTGAGTACACATTTCAGAATGTTGCGACGTCCTGGTACGAACTGAAGAGGGATGCAGTGACACCAGCTTATGCCGAGGACATCTGGCGCTCGTTGACGTTGCACGTTTTTCCGGATTTGGGCACCACACCGATCTCAGCCATCAGCGCACCACAAGTCATCAACCTGCTTCGGCCACTCGAAACCAAAGGTAGTCTTGAAACAGTTAAACGGCTATCACAGCGACTCAACGAGATCATGACCTACGGGGTCAACTCGGGACTGATTCACGCAAACCCGCTTAGTGGGATTCGATCCGTCTTCAAGAAGCCGAAAAAGAAGAATATGGCGGCGCTTGCTCCCGATGAGCTGAAAGAACTCATGGTGGCAATTGCCAATGCCAGCATAAAAAGGACCACGCGCTGCCTTATCGAATGGCAGCTCAACACCATGACCCGCCCAGCAGAGGCAGCCACCACTCGCTGGGCGGACATCGACTTCGAGAAGAAGATCTGGACGATTCCTGCTGAGCGCATGAAGAAACGCCGCATACATATCGTGCCGCTCACAGATCAAGCACTGGCACTGCTGGAGGCAATCAAACCATACAGCGGACACCGGGAGTATGTATTTCCTGCCGACCGAGACCCTCGAACCCATTGCAACAGCCAGACCGCCAACATGGCGCTAAAGCGCATGGGCTTCGAAGGTCGGTTGGTGAGCCATGGCATGCGCTCAATGGCTAGCACTATTCTCAACGAACACGGCTGGGATCCTGAGTTGATCGAGGTTACGCTTGCCCACGTAGATAAAGACGAGGTCCGCAGCGCCTATAACCGAGCCGAATATATAGAACGCAGACGTCCAATGATGGCCTGGTGGAGCGAACACATCCAACAGGCTGCTACCGGCAACCTATCTGCGTCGGCAATCAGAGAAATTCGAGATAAAAACGTTGTTTCGATACGCTGATCAAAGGGCCTCCTACCGAGAGGAGCCAAGCCCCTCCCGATCTTTGCTTGAAATTCAACCTTTGGATAGGAACCGCACGGCCATAGATTTTCTCTGAGTATGCCAAAAGCGAAACAGGAACGAGCTCATTGGATTCACTCAAACTTTCAAGGGAAATAAATATAGCCCTGGAGTAATACCAGATCATCCCTAGCTGATCTAGCGTTTCGCCTGCAGGGCGTTCTCGATACTGCTCAAGATAAATGGCGTGAGTGGGCCGCTGATCTTACAGGCGGCTGAACGTGAAAACCCTATCTGGCCTTTAACTCCTTTGTAGACGACTTCATAGGAGGCAGCTTCAACTAGGAAATCAGCTAACCCCAGTAGTTTCACATTCTCTGTATTGATACCCTCTTTGGATGCCAACTCAATCCGAGCGAGCGAATTGGCTCTAGGAATCGCTCCTGAAACTTTCAGGCTGTTTAGGGTTTTGCTAGTGGCTTTTTCCAAGGCCGCCTGTACCAACCTGTCACTGATGACGATCTGCTCACAAGCAAAGCCAAACCCCACAGCAGCCTCCAGCGCGTTCAACATTTCACGTATTGACCTTGCTGGACTCTCAATCCGGAAGATGGTGAAGCCCTCGTTGAGGACAGTAACATACTGGGAGTTGACGGTAGCGACCTGCTGATACTCATAATTCCCATCACTATCCAGGCGGACAGCATTGATAGTAGATGGCCAGATATAGCGAAAGGTCGACTCGCTTGCGTCGCACAGAAAGCCTGTTGTGCTGGCATTGTCGTAACCTACGTCTCGTAGTTTGGTGAAGAACTCAGCCACAGAGTAGGGTAGGCGAACCTGATACCACTTGTAGCGTGAAATCATAGTTACTCATCTCCTTGAGTGCATTCAGCCCTAAGCTTCTGCATCTGTTCACGTGCAGTTTTCTCAATCAACCTGGACATTGAGTCAATCTCAGCTTTCAAGGGCGCGCGCCTTTTGCCTAGTTTGCCATCTACGTATGGGTATACAGACTTGATCAGGATCGAGAAGTCTGTGCAGCTTATTGGATCTGCAAACAAAA
Source organism: Pseudomonas sp. MB-090624 (assembly GCF_003205245.1). Classification (NCBI taxonomy): domain Bacteria; kingdom Pseudomonadati; phylum Pseudomonadota; class Gammaproteobacteria; order Pseudomonadales; family Pseudomonadaceae; genus Pseudomonas; species Pseudomonas sp. MB-090624. The sequence continues at coordinate 39,016 of NZ_QJRK01000006.1, forward strand.
CCTCCACGCTAATTACATCTCCATTGCCAAGGACTCGCTGCGCAGTCCAACACATCTTGAATATATAGAATGCATCTTCATGTACAAGATCAAGAAGCAAGGAAGATCGTGTTATACCATTACCTTTGAGCAATACTTTTTCGATATGTGTTTCGTGCTCATCAGAGGCTAGCCCCTCATCGTCGGCGTTTATCTTCGGCTTATATACATAAACGTCTGAAACATCGCGACGACTGAAGCCCTCTAGGCTTGTACTGAGTTCAATAAAGAAACGCGTTCTCATCTTTGGATCAATCACGTCATACAGGTTTACCGTGACGCGCTCAATTTCATCGGGTACTACCGAGTCCACCTTCGCTACAATTTCATCCCGCACAGAGCTCATAAATTCGTTCTGTGCGTTGTTGATCAAATAGCCTTCAGCAGTCTTAATAAACTCGACAACCCCATCTTTTATCTGCTGCTGCGCAAATTCAGTTTTCTTGTAATCAATGAGTGAATACTGGATCCTCAGAGAAAAATCATTACCACTCCTAACAATATGTGCGATATCTCCATTGGCAACGATTTGCTTCTTGATCTCTTCAAGAGCGAACTTAAGCTCCTCGGGATCAATGGTACCAACAAGATCCATAGAGGTAGTGCGCTCCCTTCGAGGAAGAATGCCCAGTTTCTCCGATATGATCTTGTGGTCGTAGTAGTCATGAGGAAGACGAGAGAAATACTCAGCCAGATCGTCTCTCGGAGTCTTTTTGGAGACAATCATGTTGCGGCGCTCGAAGAGCACGGCCAAGGTGGGGGAGTCCACCCGATGCTGAATCAGAGCATCGAAGACATTTTTGTCCGACGCATAGTACATGGCTGGGCCGAAAGTCCTTTTCTTCAATTGCGCCACCCCATCCAACCTGGATTATACGAGTCAGTCACTGCAGTCACCGCCTCAAAGCTGATCGCGTTAAGAACGGTTTCCCGAATCGGATCGAAGCCCCAAGCCTTGGCGTATCTCTCTTTAGCGGCTTTGAAGTTCGCTACCATCTGAGGGTCGGTACTAGGCACTGTGACCCGAATCTGAACTGACTTGCCAGACTCCAACATCTGATATCGCGACAGACTGTCCAAAAAATATTCGAACTCAGTATGCGAGGCGCCCGGGCGATTGTAGTACACCACGTAACCTGGTTCGGTCTTGTCCGTACCTTTGTGCTGGACAATCAAGTAAGGGCTGGTAAGCGCTTCAATAGTTGCCGGTTGTCCCCACACGTCCCCCTGCCGCCGACGCAATACTAGGTCAGGATAGTAAAAGGTGTACTCACTGGACATCTTCTTCTGACTCGTCAGGCGAATCATATCGTTGGCAATAGTAAAGAGACGATTGATGTCATGCGGCCCAAGGTAGTGAAGATAGACATTGGGCGGTATCGAGATTGAGTCAAAGCCAATTTTTTCAATCAGACTGTAAAATGGTTTCTCATAACCGTGATCATGGTTGTGCACGAAGAGAAGCCCGCGAACTTCATAGTTGCCGCAGTCAGTAATTGCGAAAGTATTTCGCCAGGAGTCTGAATCCCTGGCGCACTCGACGGTGATCGCCAAAGACTTGAAGGCGTCGCGCAGCTTTTGCTTGCCGATGCTTTCTTTTTTGTAGGCTTTGAGGTCGGTGTGCAAGTAGATCGTACTGCCGAGGTAGGGGTCTTCATAGTAGAAGATGGCATCGCCAGGGTGTTTTGTCTTCGGCTTGTCGTCGCTACCCAGGTGAGAAGGACAGTGGCAGTCAAAATTCTCGTTCCACTTGCCCTTCATCTGCCAAAAGAAGCTGCTGAAGATATCGACTGAAAGCTTCTCGGCAATCTCACCAACGTTTACGGTTTCCGACATGGCTCCTCCTAAGCAATCGATCCTGGCTCTCAGACCAGAGAATGAGGAGCCAGCATAACAGGATCAAAGGCGTGTAGAAGCCCGCTGCCACTACTTCGCATTAAGTCGATTAATTGCGCTTAACCAATACCCTCACTGTAGGCCTAACTTAAAAATCCGACTCGAAAAATACTTAACACTACATAACCACCTTGACTACACCATCAAGGAGGTTCGCCCCATGTCATTGCAGTGTCCTCGCTGTCATTCCCCCAAAGTCGCTTCTTTCCATCACGCCATGAAAGTCGGCGCGGCCATCGGCACCGTGGGTGGTGCTGCGCGCGGCGTCAGTGCTGCGCTAGCTGGAGGCCAAGCGGGCGCGCTTATTGGCGCTATCGCCGGCCCTGTCGGTATCACACTCGGTTCGGTATCGGGTGCCATCCTCGGCGGGTTGGCCGGCGGTGTCGGCGGCTGTGCTCTCGGCGCCCAACTGGGTGAGTCGCTCGATCGCCACGTCCTAGCCCACAACCTCTGCTTGCTATGTGGTCACCGCTTCAACCTCCCGACCTAACCAAGTCAACTTCCCTTCTATTTATTACGTCCGGACGGTGCTGCGCTCTGCGTGGCGCTTTATGCCGGCTTGCACCTAAAGGAATTACAACCATGGCTCATCTCATCGAAACTATGGCCTATGCTGGCGAAACTCCCTGGCATGGCCTGGGCAATCAGCTCACTCAAAAGCAACCCATCGAAGTTTGGCAACGCGAAGCCGGCATGGACTGGGCGATCCAGGAAAGCCCCGTCCTCTTCAAATCAGAGACCGTCGGCCACCTGGGCGCGATCCATTCCTTCCCCGAGCAGAAGGTGCTCTTCCGTTCGGACACCAAAGCACCGCTGTCGGTGGTTTCCCAGCGCTACCACACCGTGCAGCCTCGGGAAGTTTTGGAGTTTTATCGTGACCTCACCGAGGTCTCCGGCTACGCGCTGGAGACTGCGGGGGTACTCAAAGGTGGTCGCAAGTTCTGGGCGTTGGCGCGTACCGGTCAAGGTGCTGCGCTCAAGGGTAACGATCAGGTCAACGGTTACCTGCTGCTGGCCACGTCCTGCGACGGCACCCTGGCCACCACGGCAACACCCACTACCGTACGCGTGGTCTGCAACAACACCTTGACCATCGCCTTGGACGGCACCAGCCGCGCGATCAAGGTGCCGCACAACACCCGCTTCGACCCGAAGGCAGTAAAGAAGCAGCTCGGAATCGCCGTCTCGCAATGGGACGACTTTATGTACCGCATGCGTGCGCTGGCCGAACGCAAAGTGCAGTGGCATGAGGCGCTGGGCTTCTTTATGAACGTGCTGTGCGAGACCAATCCGACCGGCGCACTGCCAGAGGTACTGCCCAATGAACGTGCCCTGCGAAAGGTTCAGGAGCTGTACGAAGGTCGCGGCCGAGGCAGTCAGCTGAACTCGGCTCGCGGTACCGCCTGGGGCCTGCTCAATGCCGTAACTGAGTACGTCGACCACGAACGTCGCGCCCGTAGCAATGAGTACCGCATGGACTCGGCGTGGTTCGGCCAAGGGGCCCAGATCAAACAACGTGCGCTGGACACCGCACTGCAACTTGTCGCCTAACCGGTTACTTCCTCCACCCCATAACGCCCGATCAGCCTGGTTGCTGATCAGGCGTTTGTATTTCTGCAAGGTGAACGCTATGAACGCTACTCCGTTGCGCAGCACTAGCAAGGCTCGTCCAGCGCTGCGCCTGATCAGCACCAAGGACCTGCCTCGTGAAGATTGGCTCGCGGTGCGCAAGCAAGGCATCGGCAGCTCGGATGCTGCCGCCGCCGTCGGCCTCAATCCGTACAAGTCCCAGCTGGAACTGTGGCTGGAGAAAACCGGTCGAGATGCATCACTTCCCAAGCTCGACCCGCAGGATGATGAGAGTCCAGCCTACTGGGGCAATGTGCTGGAGCCCATCGTGGCCTGGCATTACAGCAAACGCAGCGGCAACCGGGTACGTCGTATCAATGCCGTACTGCAGCATCCGAATCCCGAGTTGTCCTGGATGCTAGCCAACATCGACCGCGAGGTAATCGGCGCAGACGACGTGCAGATCCTCGAATGCAAGACCGCCGGCATAAACGGGGCACGCCTCTGGAAGGAAGGCGTACCCGAATATGTAGAACTGCAAGTGATGCACCAACTCGCAGTCACCGGCAAGCAGGCGGCAGATGTGGCGGTGCTGCTCGGCGGTCAGCACCTGGAGATCCATCGCATCGAGCGAGATGAGCAGATGATCGCCCGCCTGATCGAACTGGAGCGTAAGTTCTGGAACTACGTGGAAACCGATACCCCGCCGCCAGTCGACGGCAGTGCATCGGCCGAGGCGGCTTTGCGCTGCTTGTACCCGGAGGACAACGGTCAGACCGTCGACTTCAGCGGCCATGCAGGATTGGCTGCGGCCTACTTAGAGCTCAAGGCCGTGCGCCAATCCATCGGCGAGAAAGAAACGCGCGAGGCCCAACTCAAGCAGATGCTGCAGCAAGCCATCGGCGAGGCCACCCGAGCGGAGTTCTCCAGCGGATATATCAGCTGGAAGAAATCCAAGGGCAGTACCGTGCTCGATGTCGAGCGCCTACTGAAAGAGAAACCTTACCTGCAGGTTCGCTACGCCAAAACCAAGGAAGGCAGTCGCCGCTTCCTGATCAACTGATTCCGCTACCTCTCACTTCCCTCCACCTTGGCCAGTCCATTCAGTTCGCCCTGTGTGGCTGGCCTTTTTTTCATTTCCAGGAGAACCATCATGTTGAAAGGCTTAGCCCTGACGCCCCCTTTGCTCGGACGCATCTCCATCGGCAAAGTCATCGAGAAAAACGGTAAACGCCTGCCGGAGAAAGATGATCAGTTCACCATCACATCCCAGGTGCAAAGCAGGGATGGCTGGCTGCTACACCCACTCAACGACGAACTGCGCCCGAGTAAGGAAGACAAGCTGCGCAGCATTCCTGTACGCCTATTGTTCAACGAACCGGAACTGAATTTCCGGGCCGACTACACCCTGTTCGACCGGCAGTCTGGCAGGCCGTTGTGCGTGGGCAATGGCGAGACCTGCAAGCGTGCCACTCAAGACGGCATGCAGTCACTGCCCTGCCCCTCGCCAGATGCGTGTCCATTGGCCAAAGGGGGGGCCTGCAAGCCTTATGGTCGGCTGAACGTACTCATCGGTGATGACGATCCGCTGGGCAGCTTCGTGTTCCGTACCACCGGCTTCAATAGCATCCGCACTCTGGCCGCTCGGCTGCATTACTTCCAAGCCATCTCGGGCAAGCGCCTGGCCTGCCTGCCGCTGGAACTGCGTTTGCGCGGCAAGTCCACCCGGCAAAGCCACGGCACGCCGATCTTCTACGTCGATATCACCGTGCGCAGCGGCATGAGCATGGAGGAAGCATTGTTCGCCGCTCGGCAGCTCGATGAAGCCCGGCAATCTGCGGGCTTCGATCAGGCCTCATTGGACAGCGCAGCGAAGCATGGGCTCGGCAACGGGGCGTTCGAGGACAGTGAGGAAGACGGTGGCGCCGTGATCGAGGAGTTTTATTCGAGCACGGATGCCGCCACCGGCGCTGCCCAGAGTGACGAACCGCAACCGGCACCCAACTCACTCGCGGGCAAGCTGGAAGCGCTCGCCTCGCACGCCAACTGATACCACTCCTGCCTGGACTGAATGCATCGGCCAGGCAGGCTCTTTCGGAGAGCCGTCATGACCCTGCTTCGATTTCTATTCTGCCTATTCATTTTCATCGGGGCGCTGGCTGCAGCAGGCGTACTGGTGCTGAGCATTCTGCTAATGCTGCGTTTCCCGCCGTTGCTGGTCGCCGTAGTCCTTGCGTGCTGGATTCTGAACCGCCTGTGCAAGCTGCTGCGCGCATCCGGCCAGGACAATCCCACGAGAAGTCCCACATCGCAGGGGTGACCTCAGCAACCTTTATGAGCGGCCAGACAGGGAATGGCCGCACTTAACCCATCAGGAGAATGAACGATGATCAGACAATGTTTGATCTGCGACTCAAGAGCCGTCCTGACCCAGGAGGCCGCAAGAGGCATTGCCCTGCTGGCCGGCCTGGCCGATGGCGCGCTACGAGGAGTTCAGGACACGAATCAGGGCACGCAGGATCGCCTCGGATACAACTCGCTACTGAGTGGGCTGGCCGCCATCGCACCGACTTACCCATCGGCGCTGCGATTGGCTGAGGATGTCGCCAAATATCACTTCGCAGGCTTCGACTGTCTGTGCCTGCGCTGCGGCGCTTTATTCGGTGAAGCGGTGAAGGAAGCTTCTGAGCAAGCGCCTCAGCCGCCGTAAAATAGCAACTCAGTCACGACCGAGCCGGTCAACAAGACGCTCCACCACACCCATGACGAGTGCGCGGTCATCCGTATCCAGCGTGGACAGCAAATCGTAGAGCCTGCGCGCCTGGTCTTCTGGGCGTGAACTGCCCGCCGTCAGCAAGTCGGCGGTTTCACAGCCAAAAATTTCCGCCAGTTCGACCAAACGCTCGATGTTAGGCATGACGATCCCACGCTCGATACGGGATACGGCCTCGCTTCCAATCCCAAGCTTTTCCGCAACCTGCTCCTGACTCAGCTTGCAACGAGACCGCTGGCGAGCAATTGCTTGACCAACAAGCTCCGCCAGCTGCTTCGATTCGGTTTTTGACATGCCACCCTCCAATTCAACTTGGATGGTTGGTCATCAACCTATTGACATGAAGGACTTACCAAACCGAGACTCAACCCAAAAGGTTGATATACGACTTTTTCTCTAAAACACTATCTCTTGCAGGGAGCTCAGAAAAGCCATGATCGTCGTAACCGGTCTGAATGAAGCGCAAATTGAAGGTCTCGTGAAAAGCAAAGCGTCCTTCGAGATCCATGGCCTCAGGGGCAATTTCATGGCAGGTATCAAACTTGTCGAAACTAAGATTGAAAGCATGGGAATGAAGTGCCGCGTAGTAAGCGACCTGAAAGGTGCAGCAATGCACGGTGGGGCGCTTGGAGCGGCAGCCACCGTAATGTCAGCACCAGCAACATTAACTCTGGCGGCATTCACTGTTGCGGCAGGCGTCGGTCATGCGCTCGTCACCTACAACCCCGATTACGAAATCGTAAAGGACTACGTCAATAAGAAACTGACCGTCCGATACAAGAAATAACGCTTACTCCGATCTGAACGAGCATCTCCTATCACGAAAAGGAGCAGTCATTACAAATTGACTGCTCCGCTCGCCCTGCGCTCACTTAAACCATAGAGGGAACTATCTCATGCAAAAAATAATCAGCGTTATTGTCTTGTCGATCACTTCAATGACCGCCAGCGCCTACCAGGGCCTGGGACTTTATTTCCCTAGCGAGCAAACAATGGAAGGCTTGCCCCAAGCCATTCCTTGTGGAATCAAGGAATTCACCAATGGAATGGACAAAAACTACAGCCTTCAATGCGTTTGGTACTACCAGCCTCGTGACGTGAAGATCTGGGACGAAAAGCGCCAGCAGGATGTTATCTATTCGAATCAGTTTTCTGGGCGCTGCATCAAAGGGAACTGCCGGGATGGCGGCGGAAACATTGTCGGCCACTGGTCAGCCGATATCCCGTATCGCCTGTCTCTCTGGTACTACATTGACCAGAGCACCGATGGCAAGCCAGTCGCCTATCGCTTGGACAGCGGCCCCGCCAAAGGCCAAGATCGCCTCAGCTACGTAGAGGCGGGGAAATTGCTCCATAGCTTTTACGAAGCGGCTGGCGCACCTGAAAGCACGATACAGAACCTGTTTGGCGAGTATTACGTTGGCAGCTACAAGCAGTACCTTACTGACCTAAACAATGGTCAACACCTGCCATCCAAGAGAAATGTGCAAAAAACGGTCGCTGCCCAATCCGAATGGCCAGACGTGAAGAGTGCTTGGTGCAACCCACGCGCTGACGACGATTGCTACATCAACGAGAAGAGGGTTCCAATCGCAGAACTGGGTAAATGGTTGCCCGACATCAGCGAATCGAATGCCGATCAGCTAGGCGGCCACTGCGAAACCATTCTCTGCTTCGACAAAGATGACCAGCCGATGGGCTATCTGTTGCAATAACAAGCCTGAGCACAGCTGCACAGACGCACGGGCCAAAACGGTCTCCTTGCTAGTCCTGAGGTAGGGGGCTTTACGCCCCCCTATTGACTTCACTTCAGTTTTTATTTTTGACAAAGGGCATAATCGCATCGCCTGTCCAGTCAATCGCAATGGCGAGGACCACTTTAAGCAGTAGCCTTTATGAGATCAATCGCCAGAGAGATATTCGTAGCCGACTAAAGCACTACGCGTAAACGCCGAGCACGCTCCTTGAACGCTCGCTCTCCCCCCTTCCAAAATCTCGCAGACTCGCCGCCGTATACGGTGGTTCTCTAAACTGCCACACCCGTTTGCATTCGACCCGACCAGTCATTTGCAGTCGTTCTAACCACCGATTGCATCGGATTTAACCGGCACGTTTTGTAACCAGGGTCGGCAGAGAACGGCCGATTCTGTTGAAAAAGTCGGCCATGGTTTTCTCGGCAGAAAAGTACGCGCGTGAGATTGAAATCTTCACTTTGAGCAGAGGATTCGGGGCTCAGATTTCGCGTGGCGACGCGCAAAAAAAGCGTTTTCAGCGATCAGCATGGGGGAGTCTGGAAAACCGACTTTTTCAACAGAATCGGCCAATAGCAGTCACTCGACTTGCCCCCGTGTATGAACCGAGGAGCGGCTCGTCAAATGATGCAATACAGAGACCTTCGCACTTTAAGGCTGATTCAGCGCTCCTCCATCGCCAGAGATTAATTGTTCTGACCGTTACTCTGCGCTAGATAATCCCCCATCATTTCCAGCCGATCATTCCCCCAGAACAGCTTCGAATCGGCGATGACGGTCGGCGCACCGAAAACGCCTAGCTGCACCGCTTGATCGTTGTTAGCCTCCAGTGCCAGCTTGAATCGCTCATCGGAAGCAGCCTGTATAGTTGCACTTCGGTCCAGGCCTGCCGCAACCGCCAGATCACCGAGGATGTCCAGGTCGCTGATATCCCGGCTTTCAGTCCAGTAAGCTCGCATCACGTTGAAGATGAACTCCGCGCCCTTTCCCTTCTCGATTGCATACAGGCTGCAACGCAAAGCTCGGGAAGGTCGCAATGGGAACTGAGGGTGGTAGCTTAGCGTCAAGCGTCTCAGTCGAGCCCAATCCTGCAAATCCTGCTGAAACCACCGCACAAATGCTGGCGATGCTTCCAGTGGTCGCCGCCCCCCGATGTGATCGATCAGGTTGGCCAAGTGCATGGGCCGCCAATGAATCGCTCGACCATGGGCAGCGGCGATTTCTCGCAAGCGCGGCATAGCCAGGTAGCACCATGGACTGTGAAAATCGAAAAAAAACTCAATTGGCTCGCCCGCGCTGATCGGTTGCGGCATGGAGAAGCGGCTGAGGTCGACCATCACTCGTTCGTGATGGCCGCGCATCACTAACCGTCCTTGTTGGCTCGCGCTCACCGCGAAACTCAACGTGCGGTCCTTGGTCGACTCCAGCACGGCTTCGCACTGCACCTCAATGCCCGGCCAGGCCGGGCTCAAATGCGCAATATCCACTTTAGTGCCAACCGTGCCCCATCCCGGAACGCAGAAAGCCTGAACGCCACTGCCCGCCGTTTCCTCCAGCAGAGCAATAAGTGCCGGCGTAGATACCACCTGCACCCCGGCATTGCCGATGGCGGCAGCCGTTTGTTGAAGCCCTGGTACGAATGCGCAGTGATGCTGATGGCCGAGGATCGGTGTGCTCATGGTAACTCCTCCAACTGCATCGCCATGGCTTGGGCTTTCAGCTCGCGCTTGAGTATTTTCCCACTGGACGTCATGGGCCATTGGCTGACCTTGAACACCCTGGACGGATGCTTGAACCCAGCGATTTTTCCGGCACACGCCTGCTTCACCTGCGCAGCGGAGAGCGCCCCACCCAGCTCGACCGCCGCGGCGACCACTTCGCCGTAGAAAGGATCCGGCATGGCAAATACAGCGATTTCGGTGATAGCCGGGTGGGCGCGTAGCAGGTTCTCCACCTCCACCGGGTAGATGTTCTCGCCACCGCGGATGATCATGTCGCGTAACCGTCCACCCACAAGCTCCACTCGGCCGTCGGCGGTAACGCGTCCGAGATCCCCCGTCTGCATCCAGCCATCGAGGTCGATACAGCGAGCAGTCTCCAGCGGGTCACGATGATAGCCGAGCATCACCATGGGTCCGCGCACCTGAACCTGCCCGGTCTCACCGCAGGCCAGCACCTGGCCGTTGTCCGGATCACACACGCGCACCTGCATGCCTGGCAATGGCATGCCCGCGGTAGTGAATCGCTGGGCACTCTCGCAACTGTCCAAAGCGATAAGGGTGCTGGCTTCGGTCTGGCCGTACACCTGCACCAGGCCTGGAATCGGGAACGCAGAAGCGCAGCGTTCGAGCAAGGCCGGGTCGCAATCTGCGCCACCGCAAGTGCCCGCCCGCAACGAAGAAAGGTCGTATTGTATTCGTCGCGGGTGCTCCAGCATGGCCAGATAAGAGGTAGGAACGCCCGTCAGCAGCGTACAGCGCTCGGCCTCCACGAGGCGCAACATTCGCTCGGCATCGAAGGCACTGACCCCCACATACGTGGCCCCTGCGGCCAGCGCTGAGAGCACATTCATAATGCAGCCCGCGCAGTGGAATAGCGGAATGATGGAAGTCCAGCGATCCTCGGCAGTAACCGCCAGCCGCGCGACGGTGCCTCGTGCATTCATCAACATTCCTTCGAAGCACAATTCAGCGCCCTTTGGCCGCCCTGTGGTGCCGGAGGTGTACTGGATGCTGGCCAACTCGCGAGGCGACCAGGGCCAAGCCTGAAATGGCAACTCCGGCCCTTCGCTCATCAGTGCCGCGTAACTCCAGCAACTCTCAGCGTGAAGCTCAGGTTCGTCGAAGCAAATCACGTCGCGCAGAATGGGTAACCGGTTGCGAGTGTCCAGTGTCATGGTCAGATAGTCACTGGACCGAAAGCGCGCGGAAAGCAAGATCGCCACCGACTGACTGTGGTCCAGCACATGCAGGAGGTCGTCCTCGCGAAAGTGCGTATTAACCGGCACCAGCACCGCACCAATGGCAGCAATGGCGACCTGCGCGATTGGCCATTCGATTCTATTTTCCGCCCACAATGCCACCGAGCTGCCGGGTTGAATCCCGCACCGCCGCAAGGCACAAGCCAGTGTCTGGGAAGCAAGCAACCATTGGCTGAAGGTCAGCCGCTGAGGTGTGGAGTCAAATACGAGCGCCTCCTTGTCCGGCCAGCGGTTCGCGCAGTGCAACAGCATTGCGTAAGGGTCGCCGGGCAAGTTTTCGCGCGCGAAGCGGGATTCATCCGATGTCATGAAAAGACTACCTGAGAGAGGAGTGAAGGCTGATTGGATTGGCATTCCAGTTAGACTTTGCTGTCGACAACAGTCGCAAGGGACGTTGGCACTCTGGCAACCATTCGCCGGCTTACCAGGCAGTAAAGCGCTCCGGTACCCAGCAGGCCGACCACCCAGGAAACGTCTGCATCGTTCAGCGCACGGGCAATCGGTCCGGTGTAGAAACCGCTGGAAATGAACGGCAACTCCATCAGCACCCCGCAGCAGTAGGTGGCAATAACAGGCCAGTTCCAACGGCCATAGCGGCCAGCGGGATCGTTGAGGGCCGCCAGGTCATAACGTGTGCCGTTGACGAAGAACACGTCAGCCAGGCTGATAGCGCTCCAGGGTGTGATGAACGCCAGTAGAAAAATGAGGAAGGAAGAAAATGCACTGATAAAGCTGTGAGAACCGGCCAGGGCAATCAGCACTGCAACGGACACCATTCCCAGCACATAGATGAAGCGATGGGTCAGAGACACTTTGTTGACGCCGCCGAACGCGCTGACAATGGTGGCGCTGGACATGTAGCTGCTGTAAGCGTTGAGGGTCATCATGGTGATTTTGCCGAAGCCGACCACCAGATACAGGATCATCGCCAACACACCCGTCGAGCCCAGGCCGACAACAAACTCTACCTCATGGCCCGAGAAGGCTGATCCGGCGAGGGCCGCGGCAAACACGCCGAAGGTCATGGCTGCCTGTGATCCCAGTACCGTGCCCATCGATGCAGCCAGAAAGATCTTCAACTTGGAAGTCTGACTGGGCAAGTATCGGGAATAGTCCGCCACGTATGGCCCATACGAAATCTGCCAAGCCGCAGCCAAAGAGATTGAAAACACGAAATTGGCAGCGACGAAGTGACGATTGTCGAGCAGCGCATGGATATCGTGCCGGGCCAGCAACGCACCGAACATGTAGATGAAGGCAATGACGCCCACCACACTGGCCACTTTGGCAATGGAGTGGATGGTGCGATATCCAAGGGTAGCCAACAACAGGGTTACCAGGCCGAAGAGAACGATGCCTTGCCAGTCCGCGATCGATAGCACTTTTGCCACGGATTGACCGGCCAGCAACGTGCCGCCCGCCGAGAACCCCACGTACAACAAGCTCACCAGTACAAGCGGAATTACCGCACCATATACACCGAACTGCACGCGACTGCGGATCATCTGCGGCAGGCCAATCGCCGGCCCTTGGGCGGCTTGCAGGCCCATGACGATGCTGCCAAGCACTTGACCTATAAGAAGCCCGATCAATGACCAGAATACATCGCCTCCAAGTACCACCACCAAAGCGCCGGTTACGATGGCAGTGATGTTCAGGTTCACACCCAGCCATAGTGTGAATTGACCGAATGCGCTGCCATGGCGCTCGTTTTCCGGTATGTAATCGATGGAGCGGGTTTCAATCACCGACCTCGGTGCAACAGGCGCAGTTGAACGAGCCATGGGCGAATCCTCGATATTGTTAGTGCAGCATCTGCGCCAGATCAGCGCGTTTTTTGGAAGGACACAGGCTGTGGATGGACTGAGGATAAGCAGCTGGGTATATAATTAAAAATATGCACTTTTGATACTGCGAATTAAAAATAATGATTCACTTCAGCCTTCGGCAAATCGAATATTTTGTAGCAGCGGCCCAATGTCGAAGTACCGTCAATGCGGCCAAGTCGCTGAGTGTGTCCCAACCCTCGATATCAAACGCGATTGCGGAGTTGGAAGCCCTATGGGATGAGCGCTTGTTCGTGAGGATTCCAGGCAAAGGAATCGAACTCAGCTCCGCCGGAACCCGCCGTTATCAGCAAGCTCGGCAGCTACTGCAAAGTGCCGCGCAGCTCTCTGCCAAGGAGACTGATAGCGTGGTGGGGGACCTTTCGGTTGGCTGCTTTGCAACGTTGGGCGCGCGTCATGTCCCCACCATGGTCGAGCGCTTCAAGCAGCGCTTTCCTGAGGTACGAGTCGCCATTGTCGAAGGTGACACCGAGGAACTGATCGAACGGGTGGAGCGCGGCACCCTTGATTTAGCGCTGATCTATGACATGAACCTGGCTCGTAAGGTCAAGCTACAGGCGGTGGGACTGCAATCACCTTATGTGCTGCTGCCCGAAGGGCATCATCTGGCAGCAAAAGCCAACTTGTGCATTCAGGATTTGCAAACCGAGCCCTTCATCCTTCTAGACCTGCCTCACAGTCGCGACTATTTCCTGTCACTGTTCCGCTCGGGTGGTGTAGAGCCCAATGTCATTATGGAGTTGCGCTCGGTGGAAATGGTGCGCTCACTCGTGGCACATGGGCACGGAGTGTCGATTCTCGTCACTCGACCAGCTGGAGACTTGAGCTACGATGGGCGACCCATCGTGTGTCGCCCATTTGACGCTAGCATCCCACCGCAACGAGTCGTGATCGCCTCGTCGCAAACCCAGAAGCCGTCCCGTCCGGCTGACGCTTTTGTGGTAGTGATGCGCGAACTGTTCAATGAAGCCGATACGCTTGAAACCTCGACGATCTGATGAGGTTTTTTGATTTCTCCGCTGAGCTATATTCAACAGTCCGTTGCGGAGCATTTTTCCGCTGGTGAACGGCAGCTTCACGCCTTGAGGAGGTCAGTCAACCAAAATCGAATAAACGGCATGAAGCGAACAGGGGGCTACTGAGCCTCCTGCCTGCCTCAATCTCGTTTTTCTTTTTTTCTTTTGGCTGTTGCCGCTTAAGTCCGCGCCGAACCGAGCAGATCAGCCCCAGCATCTTTCTTCAGCAACTCATACACCACCGTCAGGAACACATCCCGCGTGGATTCGTCGCTCAATAGCTTGGTCGCCATGCTAGTGTGGCTGCTCATGGCACTGGCAATGGCCTGGATGGCTTTGCTCGGCAGGTCAGCCTTCATCGCCTGATCCAGGGTGTTGTTTTGCACCTGGGCCATGACCACGGTATCGCCACGCAGCTTCTCGGACACATGCACGGCAAAGGCCACCTGATCGGTATCGGTGATGTCCTTGCCGAAGGCGTTGTTAAGTTTTTCGATCAACTCGGTGAGGTATTTTTTCTCGCGGTCGCGCGCGTCGCGCAGGCCGTTGTCGGTAATGCCATATAGCTCGGGCGTTTCGCCCACGGCTGAAAGCCCACCCAGCCCCTCGCCTTTTCTGATTTTGTAGTGGCTGAGCTTGAGATCACCCAGGTCCACCTGTTCGGCACTGATGCCCTTCAAGCGTTTACGCAACAGCCGTGCATAGCTGGCAAACGCTTCCAGCGCTGGGTCGCCGAACTCCACCAACTGAGCGATGTACTCATAGGTGCGGACGAACTTGGTCAGGCTCTCACTGAAGATCATCAATTCATCACGGGCCATGCAGTACTCCGCCCTTTGTACGTCGGCGTACTCCATCCCCTTTTCGTCACCATTGTCGTGAGCGGCCTCCCAGGCCTTTTCCCACTGGTCGATGGCATCGTTGAGGGTCTTTAGCTTGCCGTTGAAACGGTCGGTGGCTGATTGAGTCAGCGAATAAAGCTTCTGATGCGTGACATTGCGATTCACGATGGCTTCGCCAAACGCTTCGACCTCAGCGACCTCATAGATGAACATGCCATCCAAGCGCTGCTTGATGTCGTAGACAATGTTCGGGTCCTGAATATCGGCCACCTGAGCATCACGGTAGAAGGTCTTGAACGCTGCCAGGATCTCTTCTGCCTCGTTAGCAAAGTCGATGACGTAGGTCTTGTCCTTGCCAGGAAAGGTTCGATTCAGCCGCGACAGCGTCTGCACCGCCTCCACACCCGATATTTTTTTGTCCAGGTACATGGCCACCAGCTTGGGTTGGTCGAAGCCGGTCTGGTACTTGTTGGCGACGATCATCACCCGATAGTCCGGGGTGTCGAACACCTTTCGCATATCGCGGCCATTGAGGCCGGGGTTCAAGTTGGTCTCGCTGAACTGATGATCCGCAGGCAGGCCGGTTTCCTGCACATCGCTATTGGGCACCTCACCGGAGAACGCCACCATCGCCTGCACGTTGTCGTAGCCCTTGCGCTGGCAGTAGTCCAGCAGCGCCAGGTGATACTTCACCGCAGCGGCACGCGAGCTAGTCACCACCATGGCCTTGGCCTGACCACCGAGCAGGTGTGCAACGTTCTTGCGGAAGTGCTCGACGATCAGCTCGACCTTCTGCCCCACGTTCACCGGATTCAGTGACAGCCACTTGGCCAGCTTGCGCCGGGCACTCTTCTCGTCCACACGCTTGTCGTCGACAAACTCGCTGCCGATTTTGAACGCCACGTTATAGCCGGTGTAGTTTTTCAGCACATCAAGGATAAAGCCTTCCTCGATGGCCTGCTGCATGGTGTAAAGGTGAAACGGTGCCGGAGGATTTTCCTGGTTCACCGGCTGCGCCGCATTTCGCGGGCGGCCAAACAAACTTAGGGTCGAATGCTTGGGCGTGGCGGTAAAGGCAAAATAGCTGGCATTGCCCGGTCGGCTACGCGATGACTGCCATACCGATAAACGCTCCTCTTTGCTCAGTTTGTCCCACTCGTCCTCACTCTGCCCGGTCAGCACATAGCGCAGGTCATCGGCGGTACTGCCGCCAGTGGAGCTGTGCGCCTCGTCGATGATGATGGCAAAGCGGCGATCACGCAGGCTGGTTTCCCCAAGAATGGCCTTTTGTGCATAGGGGAAAGTCTGCAAGGTACAGACGATGATCGGCACGCCGCCTAGCATCGCCTTAGCCAACTGCTGGCTCTTCGGCAGACTGGATTGCTGGCGGTCGATGGCGCACACCACCCCTACCTGGTGCTCGATTTGCTGGATGGCATCCTGCAACTGCTGATCCAGCACCTGGCGGTCAGTGACCACGATCACGCTATGGAAGTACGGCTCGCCATCCGGGCGACGCACACGGATCAACGAATGCGCCGTCCAGGCAATGGTATTAGTCTTGCCCGAGCCGGCACTGTGCTGGATCAGATAGGGCTGTCCGGCACCCTCGATGCGCACTGCGTCGATCATCTTGGTTACGCCTTCCCATTGATGGAAGCGCGGGAAAATCAGACCTTCCTTGAAGTAGGTCTTGCCGTTCAAATCCTGGGCTTCCTTACGTTCTTGCAACACAAAGCGATGGAAGATGTGCAGCCAGTTGTCCTTCTGCAGCACCCGCTTCCAAAGGTAGCTCACCGGGTAGCTGCCATTGTCGCCGGGTGGGTTGCCCGCCGCGCCATCGTTTCCCCGGTTGAACGGCAGAAAGAAAGTCGAATCCCCGGCCAGTTTGGTGGTCATGCGGATGTCGCTGTCGCTCATGGCGAAATGCACCACTGCACCACGCTTGAAGGTCAGCAGCGGCTCAAACCCGCCACTCTTGCGCTCCGGTTTGCGATCCATCCGGTACTGCTGCATGGCAGCCTCAACCGACTGGGTGAAGTCGGTCTTCAGCTCCACCGTGGCCACTGGAATGCCGTTGATAAAGAAGGCTAGATCGATCTCGTCGGTCTTGTCCAACGAGTAACGCAGCTGCGGTACCACGCGCAGGCGGTTGGCCGCATAGCGCTGAATCACCGTCTCGTTGCGATCATCCTCCGGTAACCCCTGGCTCATGGCTAAGGTGCCGCCACCGGCCACGGCGAAGCCGTAACGCAGCACATTCACCGTTCCGCCATCGACCTTGTTTTCCAGTTGTTTAACCAGCCGATCCAGCACCACATCGCGAGTGCCAGTACCGTTCATGGTCTGCAGCTTGACCATGACCTGCGGCTGGCTTTCCTCCAGCCAACCGAGCACATCATCAGGGAACAGCGCCCGCGCCGCGTCATAGTCGGCGGACTTGCCGACCAACCAACCAGCAGCAGCCAGTTGCTCGACGATATGGCGTTCGAGTTCGCATTCGTGGTGGATGTGGCTCATAGGGCGATCCTTCGTCTGGCCGGCCCCTATCTGAGAGAGGCAGCTTGTCTAAAGTTGGTCTTGAGTTCGTCTAGTGCTCGGTGCCGACAAGCTGAGCAACCAGTCAAATACCCATCAAATACAAAAAATATCAGGCTAAAGCCGCAAGCGTACTGATTTAGAGGCTTTAGCCTTGAAAATATGCCGCCCACCAGACGACGAATCAAATACCCGTCAAATACAACGCCACTCAAGCCCAGTAGGGCAGATAGCGTGAGTTTTTGTTGGACTGCCCCTCTTCATACGGCTTAATAACCTGTACCTCTTTTGCGTCCCTAATGATCCGCGATGCCATCGCACTGTTTTTGGCATCGATTCCAAAGCGTTCACGCAGCGTCGTATTAGTCATCGGGTCACGCAGCACATAACGCAGGCAAGCATGCAGATAGCAGGCATATACCCGCTCCTGCTTGTCCATGTCCTTGAGTGCTCGGTGAGCGAACAGTACGACCCGTAGAGAGCCATCAGGGCGCTCCCAGCGCGGCGGTGGCAATTGATAGAGTTCCGTATCGGAAACCACCTTGTCCACGCCGCTACCCCGTTCTTCGCAGATGCCAACGCGTCGCATAAAGGAGGCCAATGCCTCATTGCGTGAGCGAGGCGGGCTGTCGAGAAAACGATCAACATCGACCAGAGGCTCACCGGGATTAGTGATCTCAAGGCGGTCATCAAAGATCTCCACCATAGGACCTGCACCCGATACAGAGAAATCCTGATGAATCAGGGCATTGGCAATCAGCTCACGCACTGCCAAGTCCGGGTACATCGGCACATCCTTGCGCAGGGCCTTTCCAATTACCTCATTGCGCGGCAGCAGTGCACTAAGATAATCAATCAACCCCTCGAAACCGCTGGCATAGCCCTTGTGCCCCTGCTGCTCACGTAGGGTTTTCAGACGCCCCTTGCCTTCGTAAACAATCAGCCGCACCGCCTTGCGCGCTAGCCCTTTGAATTTCTGCAGCTCACGGGCAAACAAAATTGCCCCGAGGTTAGTGATCTCCCAGCGCTTGGCCGCATCACTACGCAGCATGCCATCTTCTTGCAGACGACTGAGAATACCGCTCTGATTTGTAGGCAGTGGAAGCCCCAGCAATTGGAAATAAGCAGGGTAATCAAGCAAGGCCAAAGCCTCAGAAGCATCCAGATTGCTTGCCGCCGACAGCTCCTCGAAGGGGGTTCGGTCGAATACTCGCCAGAGCGAACGCTCTTGTTCAGGGAAGTCTTTCAACGGCTTCTTGTTCGAGCCAATCCGGATTAGCTCACGCCCCTCAAAGGTCGTCGGCTTACTGTGTGCGCTGGGGATTTCTAACAAAACCAAAGGCTTGCCGTCGACCTCGAAGGCATGAAAACGAAAATGCAGCCGCGGACTCAGCAGCCGCAGCAGCCAGCTTTCGAGCTCCTCGTTACCTTTCTTCGCGCTGTGAGGTTTGAAAGTAGTACCGACAATCTCATGGGTCTTGTCACTCACACCCCAGACCAGATAGGCATTGCTCTTGCCGTCCAGAGCTGCCGCATTGGATAAAGCAGCTAGGTACTCACCAATTTCCTTTGGATCGGCGTTGTTGTGTTTGAACTCCAGCCACGGGGTTTCGGCCGGGAGCTTACACAGCTCCCTGACCAAGCTGACCAGGTAATCGGCATTACGCTCCAAGGTCATGAAGCCCTCCTAAAATTATGGGTGCCCGACAACTGACTCGCTGAGCTGCACAGAACAGTTTCTGGCTTGCTCATTCTGCCTTCAGCTCGGGGGTAACGCTGTTTAACTGCTGATCCTGCCAGGCCGCGTAGGTTTGCCCCGTCTCCTCAACCACCCAGGAGGTGCGCCCATTGGCGGAGCGACCACACACCACAGCGGCGGCGGCGCTGGGACTGCTGAAGGCATAGTCGTCGTTAAACACCAGGTTATCGCTGCCTTGCGCGACCATGACACCTTCGACGACCAGCTGCTTGAACAGTCCCTGGTAGCCACGCTCGGTACCCACCCACTCGGCACGGGCCTTAGAGCCCTTGAGCACGAAGAACTCGCCGTCGATTTCCTGCCCTTGAGCACTGATGCTGTAACGCGGCACCTCCAGATTGAAGCGCGGCGAGTGGCTGAGCGGAGTGGCCGGGCTGGCACTGACGGCGGTGGAAGGCTTGGTCAGCTCACGCAAAAAGTCGAAGCCCAGCACCGGCAGCACAGTGCGGATCTGCTCAAGGAAGAAGGCCATATCAGCGCGGTCGGACTCTGGCAGGCTGCCATAATCGTGCGAAGTGCCATTAAGCAGCTCACAGCGCCCAACATTATTGGCGATGCCGATCAGCAGGCTTTCCAGGTACTTCACATGGGTCTTGGTCAGGTTCTGGTCCTTGCTGGTGACCAGGCAAACCTTTTCCCAGAAATCTTTTCCGCCGGCCGTACCTTCGGAGGCCTCGGGGCGATTGTGCTGCTTCAGGCGCTTGGCCACGTCGTCCGACTCGCCGATATACACCTTCGAGCGCAGATTGTTATCCGGGTCTGGGCCGACCAGAAAGTACACACCAGTACGCCCGCACTCGGGGCGCTGCACCAGCTCGGCCAGCTTGCTGCGCGGGCCGGTCAACACATGGCCGGTCCAGTTCATGATCTCGGCAGTGAGAAGACCATTGGGAGTGCCGTCCACCAGAAACAGACGGAGACTGCGCCCCAGGCTCATACCGCCTCCCGCAGATCGATTTGGCCGGTGACGGCAGCGGTGATTAGGGCTGAGCGGCGTTCTTTGAGTAGAGCAATGCTGCGCTCGGTTTTTACAAGCATCGTCTCTATTCGCATGGTTTCACCAACGGCCCTGTCCATGATTGCTTTCTGCTCCTGCTTGCTGGGTACAGCCACCAGCAAGTCCAGAATGACGGATTGGGCGATATTCACCATGGAGGAACTAGCTCCATTGGCCTCGATTTCTACAGCCCGGCGTCCATAGACAGTGATCAACGCGGCCAGAAACTCTGGCGTCACCCGAACACCGCAGCCAATCCGGTATAGCTTGTCGCACAGCAGCAAATGTGGGTAATCCTGTGGAACCACAGCACAGCTACCGACTAGCTCTCGGGTATTGGCTCGGGAAACCAGAACATCCCCTTTCCTCAACCCAAGCTCCGGCCTTGGCTCAATCGCAGCAGGTAAGGCCTTGCTTTCCTGTGGCCGGAAAACCCCACCATTAACACAACCAACTTTGACAACACCCCATTCACCTCTATCGGGCTTTCGCGCCTCACACTCCGGACTCCAGCCTTGCCCGATGCTGCTAACCAAACGCTTTAAGGGAGCTTGCGCCCAATGCTCCGGCACCTTCCCTAGCCACTCCAAGCCGGAGTCTTTCATCTTCACGTTGGGGTCGAGGCCCTTGGTGACGGCATAGGTGATCAGCGCCTGGCGCTTTTCGCGCAACAGTTTGATAAAGCGGGTTTTCTTTTCAATGAGTCCATCAATACGGGTAGTTTCGCGTTCGAGGTGGGTCGCGATAACTCGTTGTTCCTCTATCAACGGCAGAGCAACCGGAAAATTGCGCGTGAACTCATCTGGGACACGTTTAAGCCCTCCTGCCCCAGTCATCGCACCAGTGCCAAGTGAGCGAAAGCGTGAGTCCTGAACGACGTAATTGAGGTAGCTCGCGTCCACCTTTGAGAACTGGGGGCGGAGTACGGTCAATTCAGTGGTGCCGAAGCCGGCCGCCTTCTGAAGCCCACGCATCAGTGCACCTTTGCCGTTTTCAAAACACGGTGTGACCTTGGCAAAAGCAACATCACCATCCTCGAAGTAGGAGTATCCAATCCTCACATCGGCCACAGGACGATTCTGCTCAAGATCTAGGGAGCCATCTTCCCCAATAGCTTCCATCGGCAGGAACGAAACCTCCTGATCTGGATCTTCCAACAAGTCACGGCGTACAGGAGGGTTCAAGGTTGCGGCAAAGCGCATGCGCACAACGCACCAATGCTCCGGCACCAGTCCCAACCACTCCACCCCAGAATCCTTATAGGCCGGATAAGGCTTGTAATAACTCATGCTTACCCTCTCATCGTGCTGTAGCCGCGCTGAGCGCGAGCTTCGGCATCGAACAGCCAAGCGACAAGACTCTGAGCAGACTCATGCTCTTTAAAGATCACGACCATGAGGCCTTCATCGACCTTGACCAACTCGGGAAAAGGATCAGGCTTGTGGCGGATTTCCTGTAACCAGTCATCTCCCATTGGGCAGGGCATCGAGAACTGTTTTTCGGACAGATCATAACGAAGCGAATACACACCCACTCGGAAGTCCTCATCAGGTCGATCCAAACTCATTACCCAGACTTTCATGCCGTCACCTCGCCCAGCAGCGCCGCTATCTCGGCCTCCACGGCCTTGAGGTCCGCATCGATCTCGGCCAGCGGGCGTGGCGGCTGATACACGTAGAAGTAGCGGTTGAAGTTGATCTCGTAACCGACAATGCCGATCTGCCCGTCTTTCGCGTCCGTCTTGCCGGTGTCGATCCAGGCATCCGGCACATGGGGCAGCACTTCTCGGGTGAAGTAGTCGTCGATGCTCTGGCTGAGTGGCACGTTCTCGAACCCGCGCAGGTCGCTGTCGGCCTGCACGTTGCCCTTGTCGTCCAGCACCGACTGTGCAGTGGCGTCGCGTTCGCCAAAGCAGGCCAGTGCGGCTTTCATCGCGCCCTTGCCGAGCTTTTTAATACCGGCGGCCTTGAGGAAGGTTGACAGGCTATCGAAGCTTCCCTCGGCCTTGGCGAACATCTCGGACTGATCGCCCCCCTTGGTGGCCTGGTAAGCCGCGAGTTTGTCCGGTGTGACCGAGAAGCGCAGGCGCAGCGGACGTTCGACGGTAATGCGTCGGTAGCCGAAGTCCGTCGTGGCAAACACCTTGCTGTTCGGCGTATTTACACCCGCCTCATGCAGCTTAGCAATCTCGGCGATCTGTTCTTCAGAAAGGTACTTGCGCTTGCTGCCCAAGCTCCTGCGCATGGGCGCGTGCATGGCGGTAGCGTCAATCAGTTGGACCTTGCCCTTGCGCAGAGCGTCCTTATGGTTAGACAGCACCCAGATATAAGTGCCGATGCCGGTGTTGTAGAACAGGTCGTTGGGCAGGGCGATGATCGCCTCCAGCCAGTCGTTCTCCAGGATCCAGCGGCGGATCTCCGATTCGCCAGAACCAGCACCACCGTTAAACAGCGGCGAACCGGATAAGACGATGCCGATACGCGTACCGCCCAGATCCACCGGTTTACGCTTGGACAGCAGGTGCATCAGAAACAGCAGGGATCCATCGCCCACTCTTGGCAGGCCGGCACCGAAGCGGCCGGCAAAGCCGAGGCTGACTTGTTCGTCCTGCACGTGCTTTTGCACCTTCTCCCACTTCACGCCAAACGGCGGGTTAGCCAGGCAGTAGTCGAACTGCTCATGGGGCAGCATATCGTTGGAGAGGGTGTTGCCGAGCTTGATGTTCTTGGTGTCATAACCCTGAATCAACTTGTCCGCCACCGAGATGGCGTAGGTTTCCGGGTTCAATTCCTGGGCGTAGGGCACCAGACGGGCATTGGGGTTCCACTCAGCCACCTGTTCGATGGCTGATGACAGGAAACCGCCCGTACCGGCTGCGCAGTCGTACACGGTACGCACCACGCCATCGCCATTCAGGGCTTGATGGTCCGGAGCGAAGATCAGCGTGGTGGCCAGGCGTACCACGTCACGCGGGGTAAAAAACTCCCCGGCGGTGTCGTTGGCGGATTCAGCGAACTTGCGGATCAGGTGCTCAAACACCAGGCCCATTTCGTGGTTGCTGATGACGTTGGGATGCAGGTCGATGCTGGTGAACTTCTGCGTCACCAAGTACAGGAGGTTGGCGTTTTCCAATTTGCTCAACCAGCCATCGAAGGCAAAGTGCTCGAACACCTGACGGGCGTTGGCGGAGAACTTGGCGATATAATCTTCCAGGTTGGCGCGGGTGCTGGTGGAGCCGACGCTGTCCAGAGCGAACTGCGAGACGTTATAGAAAGTAGCCCCGGCAGTGGTGGGCAGAATCAAATCCATATCCACGCCACTGGCGTGCATTGCCAGAAACTGGCTGCGCACCTTTTCACGCGTCGGCTCCAGTACGCACTCTAGGCGGCGCAGCACGGTGAAGGGCAGAATGATGCGACCGAACTCGGACTGTCTGAAATCGCCACGTAGTACGTCGGCCACGTTCCAGATGAAATCGGCGAGATTTTGCTGTTGCTGGTTCACGCAGGAATCCTTTAAACGGGTGCACGCATGGAGGCTTGTCGTGCGATGATCGCCCAGGTGCCTCCCTGCGTTGGTTGTGTTGCTGATGGCAGAACCTTAACCGGTCAGGGAGCTGAGAACCAGCACGCGGGCTGCGACTTGTAAAGATTTCAAGTAGATAGCTACCGTAGCAATCCTCTGCGCAGGCATTTGGCTCGGAGCGGCTTCATCCGCAGATGCTGGGCGTCCTTGACTAGGTACCGCACCGCTTTATGAACATTGCGCCGGATCGTTCGATCACTCCGCAGGATCATGCCGATACCACACCCGTCTCCGTACTTTTCCTTGTCGTGGTTGCAGCTATCGAAGTAGCCCTGCCCCCTAGTGATCCGCGTCCACAACTCACCAATCTGCTGGGCCTTGTAGACGTCTCCACGCACCTCGTTGCCATTGAAGAAGTAGGCCGCATGGATGTGGTACCCCCTACCATCATTTCGATCCCCCTGTTCCATCGCACAGATGTAGCCAATGAGATGGTTGAAGATCGGGTTGCGCTCATGCTCCGCAATCAGTCGATCCAGGTCGTCGAACACGTGCTCGACGCGTAACCTAGCTTGAGCTTCCGCACGGTAGTAAAGATTGATCCTGACGATGATGGTGCGTGAGTAGCGATCAACCACAGCGTCGGAGTAGTCACAGACTCGGATCTCCTGCTTCTTAGCCTGGAGGCGGAGGTCATCCTTCCTGCGGAGATACCATCGCTCACGAGTCAACTGACGGATCCGGGCGACCAAGACGTTCATGCTGCGCTGATGGTCGAGATAGGCCGTACCCTCTTCATTCAAGCAGACAGGACCGGTAGGGCGACGTTCCAGTCCAATGTCCTGGCATGCTTCCCTAAACGCTTGCAGGTGCTCGCTGTAGCGGTATTCAACTCGGTCGTCGAACAAATCCAACATCTGGCGGATGTGAGTGAAATACCTGGAGAGCCTGGTCTCCTCAACTCGCTCATAACCTGCACGGGTTTGCCTGAACCTGAATGCTGGGCTGTCATGCTGCTCGATGGCTTGGACGAGTCGCTCGATCTGGACGGCGGTGTCGGACTGAGAAAGATGGGTATAGGTATTGCGCTTGGTCATGGTGACGTACCTGATTGGTGGTTTGCATATCAGGTAGGTGCGCTATGTACTTTTTAACTGATGACCTATCGCTAGCTTGAGGAGGTGGTGTGTAGCTGAGTAGATAACCTATTGAATAATTATTGATTGATAGTTAATAGCTATATAACTAGAAAGCACCTCAACCCAAGGCGGGCTATCCCGGCCAGACAGGGCAATGGGGAGCAACACTGCCAAGCCTACCGAGAGATTGACCCATTTGGATCCTGGGGGAGTTATCTGAGAATGCAGGATTTCCCCAAGCGGCATAAGCGCCATGACCAGCTACCAACCGGTCATGGCGCAAATGGTGGTTTCTAGCTGGCCATACTCAGGCGGCCAAGTCGGGCTGGAGCGTCCTCAGCCGAATCGCGCTCCTCGATCCTTGCCAAGATCCACTCATGCACCTCGCTTTCAACCCAACCAACGCAGCGGTCTCCCAACGACACCGGCTTCGGGAAGGTGCCCTCCCCGATGTACTTGTAGATGGTCGACCGTGCCAGGCCGGTCGAATCGATGACTTCTTTCAGGCGAATGATCCTCATGAGCAGGCTCCTCTGTTAGCTCAGAGGATCTGCAGAGGTGGTAAAAAATGACCTGAAGGGGGCAGGGGGAAGCTAATCGGGAGGTGTTAGCAGGCCAAACTCGTAACGATTCTGCATATCCAGGTCAGCCTCGCTATCGAACCTCCTGAGAAACCCATCCTCCCTGTACACAATGCAACCTTTCTGATTCTTGGGCGCCGGATAGACGATCAAGGAAAAAAACCTCAAGTCATCAGCATCCTCATCCGGTTCCAGTTCCGCCGCGGGGATCAGCCTGATCAACTGGGGTTTGTAACCCTGCCAAGACTTTCCATTGAGCCTCATCTTCAAATGCTCCGCCCACTCGAACGCCACTTCAAAGAAGTGTTCGAGCACTCCAGGCCAGTAGTAGCCAGCCTTATTCTCCCCAGGCTTGCCGACCTTCAGCTGCTCTAATTCTCGAGCGATCATGCCGTCCAAAGACGCAGGAGCGTTGCCATACTTCTCACTTGGCTCACCCCATGTCAGTGAGAGCAGATGCGATGTGTACTTGGCCAGCTTGTGATAGAGCACATCCAGCGCGAAAGGCCCCAAAGCGAGGAGAGCCCCTGCAACATCAGGAGACAGCCCACTGGTCAGCCTTGCGTAGCGGGACGGTCCAGCTTCTGCATAAACCAGTACGGCACGACGAGGGCGGTGCTCACCCAATTGCGGATGGTCGAGGTTCAGGTAGTAGGTACTGGGGACCTTGGCCCCAACAAAGAAGCCATTGGATACACCCGGCACATGAACACGGATGAAGCCCAAGCTGACTAACCGCTTCACCTGATGCTTGAGCGCAACCGTGCTCAAGCCAGTCATCGCTCGCAGCTTCGCCTCTCCTACCCCAGTCACAACCCCACACTGATCTGCAAAGGTTAAAAGAGCAGCCAGAAACACTCTTGTGGGTGCCCCCAGGCGGCCATGAGCCCCAGGAGCGGCCGGCCTCCCATCCTTACGGACCTGTTTACGAGCAGTCTTCTCGTTCCCTGCATCTGTTTCAGGCAGCGGCCCCTCGGCATAAATCTCAGGCTCACTAAAGAGGCGCAGGACAAGATCCTGATGAGCAACCGCGCTCCGTCCTGGCCTGGCAAGCAGATCGCGTAAGTACTGCGACGTCTCATATTCCTGCCCCGGACGCCCCACCTTATCCGCCTGCCTCTGGGTCACCAGCAGTCCGGCTTCGACCAGCTCGCGTACAGCGTCCCTGACCAACCTATCTGTCAGGCAAAGGAGCTTTCCAACCGACTTGATCTTGAACGGGGAGTCCAAGACCGTCTGCCCTCGGCATATTAAGGCTTGAAGCAAAAACCTAGATTCTGCTCCAATCTTAATGCGTTGTGAAATAGCTATTACCGCACACATTAGCCACACCAAAATCAATTAATTTGGATGAGATTTTATACACTATATTTTCAGAATATCTACTTCATGTAACGAATATGTTAACGATTCTGCTAACATAGCCAGTCACATAGTCATTAACGTCACATGATAAGATTCACCTAACAGGTCAGTTAACAGCACCGTTAACGCCATTCGTAAGAGATAGCTCCCGCAGCCCAGACGCGGGTATCGATCCGGAGGTACGGGGCATGAAAGAGACAGAGATGACGCCGAACTGGCTTAAAGAGAAGGACAGTGATGAGTGGCGGTGGGCTGCTGGCTACCTATGGAACCGATGCTCTTCGTCGTTGCAAAACAAGCTAAGCCCCCTTGCCGATACCAACTTCAGTTATCTCGTCAGATCGATCCATGCCCTCGAATCCGAGGCTGAAGGTGTAAAGCTCATCGAGCGATTGAGAAACGCCATCAGACAAAGGCGGTATCGCTTATCCAAAGGCGGCAGAAAGACGTGTTCGTTCACGCTCCCGCTCAAAACCAAGACCACACTCAAGAGCCTCGCTAAAAGCAGCAAAACCACTGAGACGGCGCTGATTGAGCGCTTGATTGAAGGCGCAGCCCAAGTAGCCTCCGTACAGGAAGAGGCGATGCGTCGCGAAGCTCAAGTGGCCAAGGTCATACACAACTCGCGCAAGCTTGAACAAGAGCTGGACAAGGTTCGGATTGATGAGACCAGGAAACAGCTGCATCACTGCATGAAGCAGCTCGCGCGGTGGGAAACATTTTTGCAGGAAGAACTGCCAGAGCTATCCCCCGAAGCCGAAGCAACAGCGACTGCACTGGCAGAAAGCCGAATGCGTGCAATCCAGGAGGCCATCTCCGCCGCAGTAGCAAAGCGTGAGATGCTGAGCCCGAGGTCGGTCTGAGCCAGCCAGCCAGCCTAAGATCCAGCAATCTGACCTGAAGGAATACCGCGCAAGCCACCGAGAAATCAAAACCGGGTACGCAGAATGACGAAATCTCGGAGGACGCTTTACCTGCGCAGCCTCAGCGCTTCACTTACCGGCTAACGTCTAAGTGATAGAGGAGCGATATAGCAATAGCACCCCATCAAGACGCCCCAAGGTACCAAGCAAATCCTATCGGCATTCCAAATGGCATTCCAACACAAAAACTAAACCGATATAGTATTTTAAAATCAACAGCTTACGTTACCTGTTCAGATTACCCCGGCCCACCGAATTCCAAAAAAGAAGGCGCCCTCGGGCGTAATCCCAATCAGTTAAGCCTTAGTGGCAGCCATTGGTCTGCTTCGCAGCCCATCGCCGGCAAGCCAGCTCCCACAAGTACCGCGCAAAGCTTGAGGTCTGCACTGCTTCCGTGGGAGCCCGGCTTGCCGGCGATGGGCCGCAAAGCGGCCCCAGTCGCTTAACTAACAGACATTACCCCCAGCCGTCTTCTTTGTGCCTGTGGCTGGCTGGCCCGGTGCCAGAAAATCAGATTTAACCCCTTCCGCGTAGGACGTTTCCCAAACATACTCCCAGCGCCTGTTTTCCGTTGCAGCCTCAAGGTCAGAGTTCTAGGCTCGGTAGGTCGTTACCCATCAACGACCGGCTTTGACAGGCCGCAACGATACACAGCGCGCATAACCGTTAATGGCGGTTGTGCATGGGGCACGCTCGCGTGCGCCGGTTTCTGTGTTCGCCGGTCTGTCAACCCATGCACAGCTGCCACCATTCCGTTTGACAGCGGGTTGACGGTAGCCCCTATCGAGAACACAGTCCAATGCTAAAAATCGTCCCCGACCCACCCCACCTCCCCGACTCCCTGGAAGACACCATCATGCTCGCAACCGACTACGCGCTCTGCGCCGAAGCCGTTGCCCAGCAAGCAATGCTGATGCAACCCAGATCACCCGCCTCCGTGTTGATCATGGCCTCGATGCACGAGCTAGAAACACTCCGCCGTTTGCTCGAATCGGCACTGGCGCAAATACAAAGGCCAGCCGACCCGCAAACCATGCATTGACCAGGGATATTGCTCGATGACCACCGAAAACACCCAATGCACTGTCGGCAAAACCATCTTCTTCCAAGGTGAAAACCAAACCCACCCGCTGTTCCGCATCGAACCGGGCATCCCCTGCCAGAACGCCCGTGAACAGGCGTCGGAACTGATGGGCTATGCGCGGGATTTGACCATTGATGGCCTGATGGAAGACAAGCCGAAGCTGATCTGGGCAGCGCACTATCTTTGTGCTCTGGGGAAAGCGCTGCTGGATGATGCGGAGTTGGGAATGATGCGCTGAACCTCAAGGCCAAAGGCGATAGAAGTCAGTCGGCTCGCAGCTATCAATCACTGACGCTATCGCCCGCCAAGGGCCCCTGCGCGCACGGCTAATGAGGACGTCGCACGCGCAGGGGCATCACCCCCTAACCCCTCAAATCCGAAACACCCCCACCTGCCCATACAACCCTTGCGCCAACCGCTGCAAGGCCCCCGCCGTCTCGGCCGTCTGCTCCACCGCCTGGCTATTCTGCTGCGACATCTGCGCAATCCGTTCAACGTTGCGCGCCACATCCTGGCTAGCCGCGGTCTGTTCCCGCAGTGCCAGGGAAATCTGATCCACCATGCGCACCACGTCCCCCGAAGACTGCCGAATGCTGACGATCGCCTCCCCCGCTTGTTGCGCCAGGGTCACACCGCCTTTGACCTGCTGCACACCCACCTCCATCTGCCCCACAGCCTCGCGGGTGCCGGACTGGATGCGTTTGACCATCTCGGTAATTTCCTGGGTCGAGTTGCCGGTGCGTTGTGCCAGCAAGCGTACTTCGTCGGCCACCACCGCAAAGCCCCTGCCCTGTTCACCGGCGCGGGCGGCTTCGATGGCGGCGTTCAGGGCCAGCAGGTTGGTCTGCTCGGCAATGCCGCTGATCACGCTGACAATGCTGCTGATCTGCTCGGCATGGCTGTCCAGTTCGCTGATCTGGCCGGCTGAAGCTTCTACGGTCTGGGCGATCAGGTTCATGCGCGCCAGCGTTTCCTGAATCACGCTGCCGCCTTCGCTGGACTGGCGACCCGACTCGCTGGACTGGGCATGCGCTTCCACCGCATTGTCAGAGACATGGTTGATACTCACGGTCAGCTCCTCCACCGTGGCCGCCATCGAGGAGGCCGAGCTCGACTGTTCCTGGGCTGACGCGGAGAGTTGTACCGATGCCGCCGAAATGTTGTCGGCAGCCCCCACCAGTTGTTCGGCACTGGCCCTGATCTCGCCAATCATGGTGCGCAGGCGGTCTTGCATGGCCACGAATGCCTGTTGGAGGGTGCTGACTTCATCCTTACCTTCAATGGCGATGGTGTTGTCCAGGCGCCCGTCAGCGATGTTGCGCGCCAGCGTTACAGCTTCACCCAGGCGATGGGTGAGGGTTCTTGCGAGGAATGTGGCGATCAGCACAGCCAGGATTGCAGCCACCAATCCGCCGGCGATCAGGATGGTGAAGGCGGTGGATTTAGCCTGGTCCATCAGCAGGCTGCGCTCGTCCTGCAGGGATTTCTCGGCCGCCTGGAATTCGTTGATCACGGCGCGCATGGCGTCCATTTTGGCTTTGGCCTGGCCCGAGCTTATCTGGCTGACCAGCGTTGTCAGCGGCGCGCGGTCAGCATTGACCTCGCGGCGCAGGTTCACGCTGGTTTGCATGTCTTGTTGCAGCCACTGTTGGTAAAGCTGTTGCAGGCCGGCCAGCCGGGCTTGCTGCTGGGGGTTGTCGGCGGTGGCCCGCGTCAGGCGATTGAGCGCGTCGGTGAACGCTTCTTCGCCTGTGTGCATGGGCTCAAGGAAGCTGTCCTGGCCGGTGAGGGCAAAACCGCGCATGGCGGTTTCTATGTCGACAAGGCTGTTGAGCATGCTGCTGGAGCGGTTGAGCACGTCGTAGCTGTGGATATTGCGCTTCACGCTGCTGCTGACCTGGTCGAAGCCTCGCAAGGCAGTCAGTACCAATACGGCGATGATGAGCAGTACAAGACCGAAACCGGTGTACAGTTTTTTCGAGATACTGAGATTGTTGAGCATCGTGGGGGCAACCCTTCAAGGCCTGGCTGGGCGCTACGCTTGAGCCCGTGCACAGGGGTGCGGACGGGTTCTGGCGTAGTGACGTTTTGATATCAGGCCTATGATTATCTTGTACAGAAAAAGTTCTTTGTACAATTTTATTTGATTGGGCGATGCGAGGGTTGGATTGGGAGGGGGTCACCCAGCTGTGGGGCTGGGTGACGATCATGAGCCTGGGCTGGCTTACCAGCTGTAACTCAACTTGGCGGTCACTTCCCGCCCTGGGTTGTAGTAATCGGCCGTACCCGAGCCCACTACATGCTGCTCGTCGAACAGGTTGCTGACATTCAGCGCCAGGTCGGTGCCCTTGGCGATCTTGTAGTTCAGCGCAGCGTCGAACAGGGTGGTGCCGTCGCTTTTCTTGGTGTTGGCCGCGTCCATGAAGTAACCGCCCACGTACCGCGCCCCCAAGCCCACGCTCACGTCGGTGTCGGGTATGTCGTAGTAGCTCCACAGCGAAGCCGTATGCTTGGGCGCAACGGTGAACTCTTTGCCTTTGAGCGAGCTGCCGTCATACAGCGAGCCGCGCAGCACTTCGGTGTCCATGTACGAATAGGCCCCGATCAGGCTGAGGTTCTGCGTGACCTGGGCCTTGGCTTCCAGGTCCAGGCCGCGCGCGCGGGACTCGCCCACGGTTTGCTGCTCGATGATGCCGCTGGGCAGCACCACGGCGATGGTGACGTTTTCCTGGGTCAGGTCGTACACGGCGGCCGAGAACATCGCATCCATGCCCAGCGGCGAGTACTTCACGCCCACTTCGTACTGCCTGCCGGTCTGCGGGGTAACCCCTACCTGCGGCGGCGAAACCGATTCCACCATGCTGACGTAGGTCGACACTTCATCGTTGACGATGTAGGTCAGCGCGCCGCGGTAAGAGGTTTCCGAGAAGGTATCGCTCTGCCTGTTCACACCCCCCACATACTCGGTGCTGGTCAGGTCCATCGAGTCATTGCGCATACCCACCGTGGCAATGACGCGGTCGTAGAAGGACAGGTTCTGCTGCAGGAACACGGCCTTGGTGGTGGCGTCGTTTTTCTCGCGGCTATACGGCGTGATGCCGCCGGGTACGCCGGTGAACACGGGGTTGGCGATGTCTATCGACGGCGCCAGGCTGTACACCGAGCGCTGTTTGTTGGTCGAGTCCAGGTATTCCACGCCCACCAGGGTGCTGCTGTCGATGTGCTCGAACTGGGCATCGTACTGCAGCATCAGGTTGCCATTGAGCTGGTCCGCGTCGCTGTCGGTGCCGAACACGTAGCGGGGGATCACGGTGCCCACCCGCTCGGCGCTGTCGCTCAGGTAGACGTAGCCGAAATCATCGCTCAGCTCGCTGTAGCGCAGGTTGCTGCGCAGGGTGAAACCGTTGTCGAAGTCGTGGGTGATGCTGGCGCTGAGGCTGGTGCGCTCCACATCATGGAAGTTGTAGCCGGGCTCGCCGTAGAAATCGCTGCGGTCGTATTCCTTGTCCAGCGGGTAGCCACCGCTGTTGGGCGAGCTATTGGTCTTGAGGTAATCGAGAATCAACGTGGCCGAGGTGAAGTCGCTGGGCGCCCAGGTCAGGCCGCCCATCACGAAGCGGTTGTCGTCTTGCGAGTGGTCGTACTCGCGGTCGCTGTTCTGCAGCTTGGCCGTGAAGCGGCCGGCCAGGGTCTGCTCGTCGTTCAGGGCATCGCCCACGTCAATGCCGGTCTCGGCATGGTCGTAGGAGCCGTAGGTCACGTAGCCCTGGCCGAACTTCTCGAAGCGCGGCTGCTTGGTCACGAAGTTCACCGAGCCGCCCGGGTCTGCCGGGCCGAACAGGGTGGAGTTGGCGCCGCGCAGAATCTCGATGCGTTCATAGGCATAGGGGTCTTCGCGCACACCGCGCATCGAGCTCAGGGTAAGGCCGTCGCGGTAGGTGGTGGCCTGGAAGCCGCGGATCTGGAAGTAATCGTTGCGGTCGTCCGAGCCGTAGAAGTCGCTGACCACGCCCGGGCTGTACTGCAGCGCTTCCTCGGTGGTGCTGACGCTGCGCTGCTCCATTTCCTTGCGGGTCACCACAGACACCGAGGCCGGGGTGTTGAGGATGCTGGTGGCCACCTTGCCACCGACCCACAGTTCCTTGGCCACCACTGAATTAAGGTCGTCATCGGCGCTGGCCTTGACCTTGGCATTGATGATGACCGGCGCCAGCCGGTAATCCTCGGTCGCACCCAGCTCCAGCGGGCCGGCAGCCGGCGCTTGCGCAATGATCTGGTAGGCCTGGGGGCCTTGCTGTTCAACCTGCAGATCGGTCCCCTGCAACAGCGCCGACAACGCGGCGGGCGTCGCCAGGCCGCCCTGCACGCCCGGGGTGGTGCGGTTGGCCACGGTCTGCGCGTCGAAGGCCAGGCTCACACCCGCCTGGCGGGCAAAACGGTCCAGCGCAGGTGCCAGCGGGCCAGCAGGGATGTTCCACTGCTGCAGTTGCAGGGTGTGATCAGCGCCAGCAGGTTGCGCCAGCGCTGGCAATGCCGGGCTGCTGACAACCAAACCCAGAATCGCCGCGTGCATGGCACGGCTGAGGGGGTGGCGCTGTGGAACCGGTGTCGAACTCATTTTCTCGCTCCGTAGAGGGTCGGCGGGTGGCCTGTATTCCGGCCTTGTGCAAAGGCCGAACGAGAATGAGAAAACACCTCATTTATTTTCAGAAAAAAACGACGGGGGTAATTGCCTCAGGGGGTACCGACCGCCTGGCGCACTTTCACCAGCAGCTCGTAGAGCTGAAACGGCTTCACCAGCATGTCCATGCCCGCGCCGAGAAAGGCCTGGCGGTCCTGGGCCGCATCGGCGTACCCGGTCATGAACAGCACCGGCAACTGGGGCCGGTAGCACCGCGCCAGGTCGGCCAGTTCGCGGCCGCTGAGGGTCGGCAGGCCAACATCGGTCAGCATCATGTCTAGGCTGGCGTCGTCGCGCAGGTGCCGCAACGCCTCGTCAGTGGTGGTGGCCACCGTACAGCGGTACCCGGCATCGGTCAGCGCTTCTGCCACCGCCACCTGCACCGAGGCCATGTCTTCCACCACCAGCACGTGCTCGCCATTGCCTTGCAGGTTCTGCACGTTGGCCGGCTCCACCGCTACCGCGGCCTCCGCGCTGGCCGGCAGCAACAGGGTCACCTCCGTGCCCTGCCCCACCACGCTGCTCAGCAGCACATGCCCGCCGGACTGCCGGGCGAAGCCGTAGATGGTCGACAGCCCCAGCCCGGTGCCCTGGCCCACCGGTTTGGTGGTGAAGAACGGGTCGAACACCTTTTCCAACAGCTCCGGCTCGATGCCGCTGCCGTTGTCGCGCACGTTGACGGCAATGTAATGGCCGTCCGCCAGGTCGGGGTTGCCCTGCGACCAGGTGGCTGCGGTGTTCACCCAGATCCGCCCCCCCTTGGCCAAGGCATCGCGCGCATTGATCACCAGGTTGAGCACCGCGCTCTCCAGTTGCACCGGGTCGACCAAGGCGATGGCCGGGTGGGTCGACAGGTCCAGGGTAAGCTTGATGCGCTCGCCGATGGTGCGGTTCAGCAGCTCTTCCAGCGAGCGTACATGCTGGTTGACGTCCACCGGGCGGGTATCCAGTGGCTGCTGGCGCGCGAAGGCCAGCAACCGGTGGGTCAACGAGGCCGCGCTGGTGGCTGAACTGAGTGCGGCTTCGGCGTACCTGGGCACTTTCTCTATACGGTTTTCCGCCACCCGTTTGCAGATCAGCTCCAGGCTGGTGATGATGCCGGTGAGCAAATTGTTGAAGTCGTGGGCAATGCCGCCGGTCAGGCTGCCCAGGGCATCCATTTTCTGCAGTTGCAGCAGTTGCGCTTCGGTGCGTTCGCGCACCGCCACTTCCCGCGCCAACTGGTTGGTGGCATCGTCCAGGCGGGCCAGGTGGGAGCGCTCCCGGTGGCGGTGCTCGGTGATGTCCTCGATGAACACCAGGCACAGCCCTGGCGCCTGGTAGGGCGACAGTTGCCACTCGGTTTCGCGTACATGCCCGTGCACCAGCATGCTCAGGGTGCCCTTCCAGCGCTCGCCAGCCGCCAGGTGCCGGCGCAGTTCAGCCAACGCTGGCTCCTGGCCGCTGGCAAAGCATTCCAGCAGTTGCCCGGGGTTGCTGTTTTCCTGGGTCAGGTGGCTGAATGCCTGGTTGCACTCGTGCACCTTGAACTCGGCGTCGAGCACCGCGATGGGCGCCGATACACCGGTAAATATCTCGCGAAAGCGCGCCTCGCTCTGGCGCAGGGCGCGCTCGGCGTCCCGCACCCGCAACAGGGTACGCAAGGTTGCCAGCAACACATCCGGGTCTACCGGGTGCACCAGGTAGGCATCGGCGCCAGCGTTCAAGCCGGTGATGATGTCACCGCTCTGGATCGACGCGGCCGACACGTGAATCACCGGCAACAACGCCGTGCGGGCATCTTCGCGCAGCAACCGTACGATATCGAACCCGCTCATGTCGGGCAGGTTCACGTCCAGGATCAAGGCATCTATCTGCTCGTCGCGAATCAGCGCAAGGCCTTCACCGCCGGTGCCTGCCTCCAGCACTTCGTAGCCGTGCACTACCAGGCGCCGGCGCAGTGCGTAGCGGGTGGCGACGTTATCGTCCACGATCAGCAAGCGCACCTCAGGTTTCATCGGCGTTCTCCTGAGCCAGGGCCAGAGGAATCACCACGAAGAAGGTAGAGCCTTTCCCTGGTTCACTGTGCACCCCCACTTCGCCACCCAGCAGCATGGCGAAGCGCTTGCACAACGACAGCCCCAGGCCAGTGCCGCGAAAGCGCTTCTGCAGTGGCGAATCTACCTGGGTGAAATCTTCGAACAACGTATCCAACAGCTCTGCTGCAATGCCAATGCCGGTATCACTGACGGCAAAGCGGATGCGGTCGTCGCCATACAGCTGGGCCGACACCCGCACCTCACCCTGGGCGGTGAACTTCAGCGCGTTGGAAATGAAATTGCGCAGAATCTCCGCGAGCTTCTTGTCATCGGTGTACAGCCGCGGCAGCCCTGTAGGCTCCTCGAAGATAAGGTCGACTGCAGTAGCGTCGACAATCGGCCGGAACATGCCGCGCAAGGCCGTGAACAGATCGAGCATGTCGAACCAGGCCGGCGAGATGCTGATGCGCCCGGCTTCGATCTTGGCAAGGTCGAGCAGGTCGTCGACCATGTCGGACAGCTCGCGGGTGGCGGTGCTGATGAAGGTGACCTGGCGGTGCTGTTCAGCCGACAGCGGCCCGTCGAGCTCGTCGGTAAGCAGGCCGGTGATGCTCAGGATCGAACCCAGCGGCGTGCGGAATTCGTGGCTCATGTACGACAGGAAGCGGCTTTTCAAGTCCGACGCCTGGCGCAGCTGTTCGGCCTGTATGTCCAACTCGGCGTACAGGGCCAGTACGCCCTGGTTGGTTTCTTCCAGTTCGGCACGCAGGGCATCGTTATCCGCCTGCAGCCGGGCAATTACCTCTGCATCAGCCATGCGCCGCCTCCAGGTCGATGACCAGCACGGTTACATCATCCCGGCCCCGGCAGAAGTCGCGGTGCAGCACTGCCGCGATGACGGCCGGGTGGCGGTGCACCAGGCCAGGGTAATTCTCCAGATTCCAACGGGACTGCAAGCCGTCGCTGTACATGATCAACAGTTTTCCATTTGCATGAGCGTAGTCAAATACCTGGGCTTTTCTATACTGGCCGCCAACGATGCCGGGCAACGAAGCCAACCCACGCACCTGGGTGGCGCTCACCAGGCTGGCGCCGATATTGCCGATGCCGGCAAAACCGAGGTGGTCGCGGGCACCGTCATAGCGTGCTATCGCCACCGCGCCACCACGGCTGCCATTCATGGCATGGTGCATGGCCTGCAATTGCTCCAACTGGCCGGCGAACGGGGCCTGGGCAAACACTGCCGCGCCCGCGCTGGCTGCAGCCTGGGCATCCACACCGTGGCCCAGGCCGTCGATCACCAGGGCGCTGATACGCTGCCCTTCGATCGCCAGGTGCCAGGTATCGCCACAGGCGGGGTCGCCGTGCAGGGCATGCTGGCTTACCCCCACGCGCAGGTCTGGCGCGTGGTCGCGCTGGGCGTGCACGCGCGCCAGCACCACCGCGCCGCGCGCATCGGCGTACACATCGAATACCTGGGCCATGCGCGCCAAGGCCCCCAGGCCGATACCCTGGGTGCCTGCGGTTGAATAACCGTCGGTCAGGCAGGCCTGTGCATCAAAGCCCTGGGCACGGTCCGCCGTGAGCAGTTCAATGGCATACCCCCCGTGCTCACGGGGCAGCACCCGCAGGTGCAGTTCACCGCAGCCTGCATGCTTGAGCACGTTGCTGCACAGCTCGGTGGCCAGCAGCGCCACACGGCCGCAGTCCTCTTCGTCAAAGCCGTGCCGCTCGGCCAGCTTTTGTGCGGTACGCCGGGCGTGGCCAACATCGCTCGGGTCTGCCAGGCCCATCACCTGGGTCTGGCTGGCGAATAGGTTCATGCCCATCGGGTGATCGTCACGCGTGTGCCCTGCCCTGGCGCGGTGTCCAGTTCAAATTCATGGACAAGCCGCCGAGCGCCGGTCAGGCCCAGGCCCAGGCCACCGCCCGAGGTCCAGCCGTCAGTCAGCGCCAACTTGATGTCGGGGATGCCGGGGCCCTCGTCGCGGAACAACAGGCGCAAACCGGTGCGCCCGCCATCCTCCAGCACAGCCCAGTCCATATCGCCACCACCGCCATACACCACCGTGTTGCGCGCCAGTTCACTGACTGCCGTCACCAGCTTGGTCAGGTCCACCAGGCGCATGCCGCATTCGCCGGCCAGCTTGCGCGCCAACTGACGCGCCAGTACCACATCCTGTTCGATTCGTACCGGCTGGCTGCCGCTTTCGCGCACATTCATTTTTGGCTCACTCGTTGACGCAGCACTTGCATGCCACGCTCCACATTGAGCGCCGTACTCACGCCCGGTAGGGTAAGGCCCAGTTCGACCAAGGTAATGGCCACGGCCGGCTGCATGCCGACCACCATGGTTTCGGCATCAAGAATGCGTGACAGGCCAGAGATGCTGGCGATCATCCGGCCGATGAACGAGTCGACCATGTCCAACGCGGAAATATCGATCAACACGCCCCGGGCCGAGGTACTGCTGATGCGCTCGGTCAGGTCTTCCTGCAGGGTCAGCGCCAGCTGGTCGTGCATGTCGACCTGAATGGTCACAAGCAGGAACTCGCCCATCTGCAGGATCGGGATACGCTCCATGGGCTTACCCCTGCTTGCTGATGTCGCAGCCCAGGCGTGCAAGGGCTAGCTTGAGGGCGTCGGCCAGGCTGGCCTTGGTAGTCAGCGAGCCCAGATCCAGCCCCAGGTGCACGATGGTCTGGGCGATTTGCGGGCGCACGCCACTGATGATGCAGTCGGCGCCCATCAGGCGGATGGCCGTGACGGTCTTCAGCAGGTGCTGCGCGACCAGGGTGTCGACGGTGGGTACACCGGTGATATCGATGATGGCAATTTCCGAGCCGGTGTCGACGATGCGTTGCAGCAGCGACTCCATGACCGTCTGGCTACGCTGCGAGTCCAGCGTACCGATCAGTGGCAGCGCCAGCACCCCGTCCCACAGTTTGACCACAGGGGTAGACAGCTCCAGCAGTTCTTCCTGCTGGCGCCTGATCACCTCCTCGCGGGTTTTCTGGAAGGCGCGGATGGTGTGCATGCCCATGCCATCGAGCAGTTCCGACACCAGCCACAGTTGCTCGGCCAGGCGGGCCGGCTCGCTGCTGTACTGCGCTTGCAGCAAGCCGAACAGCGGCCCTTTCAAAGCGAAGATGAAGAACGCGGCCTGGTGCGAATCGTGGCCAAGCTGAGCGCGGCTGGCAGAAAGCTTCTCCAGGAACCGGCGCAACGCCTCCCACTCGCTGCCGGCCAGGTGGTTGCCGCCACTAGCGCGCAGGCCGTCCACCAGCAACTGCAGAAATTCCTGGGTTTCCTGTGCCAGTACCTGTTCTTTGATATTGCGCGTGGCGCCGTTGGTTTCGAGGCCGGCTGTCCATTCCTCGCGCAGTTGCGCCTGGCTATGTTGGATAGCCTCCAACGTGCTGCCTTGCAGTGTTGCCATGTGCCTTCGCTCCAGTGGTGAAGGCCGGCGTCCCGATGAATGGCCGGCCTGCTGTGAATGACATTTGCCGGTTCGATTAGTTGTGCAGCGGGAAAAGATAATTGCATTAAGCCATTTAGGATAGCCCAACGGCTTCGGATTGCGGCACGGCTGCTGTCAATCAGTGGCTTCAGGCACGGCTGGCGCACAGCACTGCTTTCTACTCGCAGCCCCTGCCAATCAAAGGCTTCAGCTGCAGGGCGTCGCCCACTTCACCCACGAGACAGTGGCCATTTGCCAATAGCCGGCAACTATATTTCACATGTCAAAAAGTTGATACGCCATCATTTTTGATACAGAATTAGAAACAGGATGCATTTTAGCGTATTTCAGTATGCTTAAAGCGAGTGCAGGGAATGGACCAACACACAGCGTACGGTGCGCACACACCGGCCATTGAACAGCTTGACCTCACGGCCCACGGGGTTCTTGGGCATTTCGCCAAGTCATCGCGCAATGCCGCACTGGTCAAGTTCCTGATCAGCATGGATCGCCTAGACCGCTGGGCGGTGGACTTCGATGAGGATGCTTCAGGGCAGCAATTCGAAATCCAATTGCTGGTGCAGGAACTGCAGGCGTTCATCGAAGCCTACGCAGGGGTCCTGCACCACGTGCCGCAGCGATTCGCCGAACTGCTGGCCCAACTTACCTCTTCGCGCTGTATGTACCTGGTGCGCTATGTCGCGCAACACAATGATGCGTTTACCGGAGCGCTGACCCCGCTGCTGGCCGGCGACCTTGCGCAGCCCGCTGATTTCACGGCATTTCGCCGCCGGCTGGATGCCTTCAGCAAAGCTCACCTGCTCAGCGAGATCTTCTGCGCAGAGCGGCTGCGCGAGATATCCCAGATCATGGAGAGTTACGCAGATGTATAACGGACGACCGAACCCTGTTGCTGCAGCGGTAGGCAAATCTGTGGGCAAGCACGCGGCCATGGGCAGCGTCCTAGGTGCCTGGTTACTGCTGGCAGGGCCGGCAGTGGCCGCTTCCAGCAGCCTGGGCGCTACGTCGAGCGGCTTGCTGTCGGAGCAGAGCTCGGTGGTGGCCGAGGCCATCAAAGCCGATGCCCAGGACTGTGCCGACGGCACCAAGGAAGGCACGATCGGCGCCTCCATCAACGACGCACTGAGAATTCATACCGAACTCGCGGCGGCAACACCCAACGTCGAATCGTTGTTCAGCGCCACGGCCGATTGCTTCGGGGGCTTGGGCAGCCTGTTCGACCTCTCTGGCTCCATCCCCAGCCTGGGTTCCATTTTCGCTGCTGCCCAGCAAGCGGTGCTGAAGTACGCGCAGAAGAAAGTGTGTACGGCGGTCCAGCAGGTGTCTTCCATGGTCACCAGCCCTATCAACCAGGCAATTGGCAAAGTCAGCAGCGGCACATCGCTGGCGGACCTGAACGGGCTGACCAATGGCTTGGTCAGCAAGGGCATGAGCACACTCGACCCGGAACTGGGCAGCAGCTACCACAGTACCCCTGCCGGTTACGAGGCCACCTACACGGTCGACGTCAACCCGTTCAATTACGTGCAAACCGACTTCGGCGGCGGCACTGGCACTGGCACTGGTACTGGCACCAGCAGCCCCGCTGCCACCAACACCGTGGCACCTGCAGCCAGTACCCCGCCCGCAAGCACTTCCAGCAGCACCAGCCGCTCCACGTCCGGGTCAGGCAGCGGGTCGTCCAGCTCGGCTGCCGGCCTGTTCAACTGAAGGGGTTGGGAATGAAGAAAATCGCAGCAGTTGCCGCCGTCGGCCTTGCCCTGGGCACTACGGCGCTTCCGGCCCAGGCCCTGACCTGGGCCTCGGTGCTGACGTTCATCAGCACCATGCAAAGCGAGCTGAGTGCCTGGTCGGTGACGGTCAAGCAAACGGCGCTGTCGGCCAACGTCGTCGCGCAGATGGACAACGATTCGAAAAAGCAGCTTGCCAATGCCGTTGGCGCCATCGAAATGTCCGACCGGGCAATGGCGGCTGTGACCTCATTCGACTCAGCA
The DNA here is from genome assembly GCF_003205245.1 of Pseudomonas sp. MB-090624. Taxonomy (NCBI): domain Bacteria; kingdom Pseudomonadati; phylum Pseudomonadota; class Gammaproteobacteria; order Pseudomonadales; family Pseudomonadaceae; genus Pseudomonas; species Pseudomonas sp. MB-090624. The sequence goes on from NZ_QJRK01000006.1 coordinate 79,814, forward strand.
GTGGGGCAGCCGGTCACTAGCAAGTGCATTGCCCAGCAACAGGGCAAGCTCATGGTCGAGGCCGTTTCTCAGCGCGACAAGGACACAGCGCGCCTGATGGCGACCTATTCCTCGCAACGCGTTGGCTCCAAGGCCGCAGCCGATCAGGAAACGCTGGCCATGCACCGCGACAACTACTGCAGCGTGTCTGAAGCCAGGCAGGGCATGTGCACCCTCAACGCCAACGGCATGCAAGGCTGGGATGTGGACTACGCCGGGCCTTTCAGCGAAAAGACCCTTGCCCCGGAAGGCGAGACAGCAGCCTATGCCTACACCGCGATGATCACCGATCAACGGGCTGAAGCACATATCGACTGCAACTCGATCGCCTGCAATGCCGCCCAGTCGCAGCAACTTGCCGCCTCGGCAATGACTGCCATGGCTGCCAATTCTCTTGTCGGGCAAGTGACGGACCGTCGCGTGCCAATGCTCACGGGGCAGTGATATGAATTTCCGGCTCAAGTTAGCCAGCATCGTCGCAGGTTCGACCATGCTGTCGGGTGTGTCCTACGGCGCGTTGTACGGTTTCGGCCCCGCCGAAATGTGGACTGCAGCGCAGATCACCGCACTGTCAGGTTCCGTGGGCGGCAACATCACCACGTTTGGCACGACCTTCGCCAACCAGATGAACATCAAGTTCGAGCAGATCATCTCTGCCGTTGCCGTAGCCACCAAGCAGGAGGCACTGTCGGCAAGTGTGATTGCGGACAACAGCAGGCAAACCGCCGAGCAACTGATCAACGCCAGCCGTGCGCAGCAACAGAACGCGGCGGCGACCAAGGCCTATCTCGATTTCAATGCCGCTACCGGCCAAGGTTTCGACCCTTGCGGTACCGTGGTCAAGAACAAGTCGATGGACATCGCATTCACCAGCATGGCGGCCAGAGCCAAGGCAGCAGTTGGTGAACTGGATGCCTCTCCGGGTCGCTTGGTGCCTTCCACCGGCCAGGCGATGCAGCAGCGCCTGGAAGAGCACCGCGCCAAGTTCTGTACCGAAGCCGAGGCAAACGCCGGCCTCTGTACCCTCAGCAAGCTGCCCGGTGGCGACACCAACGCGGCGCTGCTGTTTGAAGCCGCCGATGCCGATTCGCTGGCTACCGAGGCGCGCACGGCCTACATCCAGCATGTGATAGGCCCGCCAGACGAGGCCCTGGCCAAGGAAGCCGGCGCTACGCCTGCCGGCGAAACCTACATGGTGCAGAAAAACCGCAAGGACTCGATGCTGTCCATACCCGCCTACAGCCTGTCGATGATCAACGCAGCCAACACCCGCAGCAAGGAATTCGGCGGTAAGTCGCCCAATGAAGTGCTCAAGCTGCGTGTGAACCAGTACTTTGGTGGCAAGGAGGCGCTGGAGTGGTCAGGCAACCTGGCGCGCCAGACGCAGCGTGGGTTGCTGGTCGAAGCGGCCAAGATGGGTGGCCTTGAGGTCTGGATCCATCAGCAACAGTACGAGCAGAACCAACGGTTGCTCGCCAACTTGGCAACGCTGGTCATCGCCTCCTCCGACGGCCTGAGCGCCCCTCTGGAAGCGCGCTACCAGAAGGTGCTGTCTGAAACTGCAGCGCAAGCGGTACAGTGAGGTGCCCATGAAACGGAATTTCGACGAAGCGCGTGAAGCACGCAAATGGAAGGTTTCGCTGGGTGCGTCGCTTGTCCTGACCTCTACGCTGGCCTGGGCCTATTGCCCGCCCCAGTATCAGGAAAACACCGTAGCACCGGCATTCACGGCTGCGACCCAGACCCTCAACGGCCTGGTGTCCGGGGTGGATGCGACGCTGTCGGCCCTGCTTGAAACCCAGAGCCAGCGCCTGACCTCGGCCATTGCGGTCCTGACCAAGCAAAAAGCCTTGGCGGCGAACCAGATCGCAGAGGCTGGGCACAATGCCGCCCAGCAAACGGCCACGGGGCTCAAGGTGCTCGCGCAGACCCAGCGCGTGAAGCAGTCACGCTTCGACTACGGTGGCGAATTCGGCCAAGGCTTTTCGCCTTGCTCGGTCTACGCGACCCGTACGCTGATCAGCGCCCGCGATGCCGATATGGGCGGCGAGGTGCGCCAGCGCGTCAAGTCGGAAATCGTCGCCGCCCCCGGGACCTACGCCGAGCCCATCAGCGCCCAGGCGGCACTGGTGCAGGCACGCAAGCCATTCTGCACCCAGGACCAGGCAGATTCCGGCCTGTGCGAATCGGTCGGTACGCTGCCGGGCGCCGACCTGACCGTGGCAACCTTGTTCGAACCCACCATGGAAAACGAACCGCTGTACCAAGCGAAAGTCGGCTTCGTCAATAACCTGGCCGGCCTGCCAGACGGACCAGTGCCGGCAGCGGCGGGCAAGTCCGCCGCCACCGAAGACTATGCCCTGTCCAAAGCCCGCAAAGATGCCCTGGTATCGCCGGCACTTGCCAGCCTGAAGGCCATTCAGCTTGACTACTCCGGCGTGGAAGGCAAGGAACAGGTACTGACCTGCCACTGGCCGTGCACTTTCGCAACGAGGTCAAACGGTATTCGGGCAATACCGCCCAATACGACAGCTGGGCCAGGGTCATGTCTGCGCAGAACGAACGCGGCGCGTTGATCGAGATCCTGAAGATCAAGGCGCTGGACCTGGCCATCCAGGAAAAACAGTATCGCCAGTACGAAAGCATGGAAGCCCAGCTGGCCTCATTGGTGTCGATGTCGGTAGCTGGCGCGGGGGCTCAAGCCCAGACCAGCCAGGCAGCAGCGGACGCCGCCAAGCAAAACGTGCAGCAGAGCGTGAAGTGACGGAGCGCAAGGGATGAACATGACAATCTTGCGCGGCATCGCTGGCCTGGGCCTGCTGGCTTGCGCCTGTGGCGCCATGGCGGACACTTGCATGGTGTCCCCTACCGACAAAGAAATTGTTTCTGGCCGTTTCGGTAAATTTCGCGGCGGCGGCTCGGCCAACCATGGCTCGGCCAACCAGAAAGCGCACATGCACGACGGGCTGGACTTCTCCACCAGCGGTACTTCGCAACCCGTGTACGCCACCACCGAAGGCAAGGTTACCTTTGCAGGCTCCAGAGGCTCGGCAGGTAACGCGATTCTGATCCAGCGCGCCAACGGCGATATCGTTGCGTACTACCACCTCAGCGGCTTCGCCAACGGCATCAAGCAGGGCGTTGCGGTCAAACCGGGGCAGAAACTGGGGTTATCCGGTAACACCCCCAGCACATCCATGGCCAAGCACTTGCACTTCACCTACGGCACCACCAAACGGGACGAAGCCAGGGCCAAAGCGTTCAGGGAAAATGCCCACCGCGGGCCATTCAACCCGGCACAGTTGCCATCCGCCGTGATCAACCCTCAGCCTGGCATTGGCTGGAAGACTGACCCGGCCCCCTATTTCTGCCAAACTTACGCCATCCAGGACGGCCACCCCGAGCACTACCCGATTCTGGGCAAGGACACCAAGGCGCAACACCAGATCCTTTTCGGTAATGTACCTGCGGGCGGCGTTGCGCCAGACTCCACCGCCGAGCCTGTCCAGGTGGCAGCAGCCAACGCCGATGCTGCGCTGGCCGAAGCGGATGGCAAGGCGCCCGCGATGTACTTGTCCGATTCTGATGGCTATGGTGCCTTGCCAACCGCTCCGATCGGTGGCTATGACACCATGTCGGTGTCGGAAATGCTCGCGACCGAAGCCGGCCGGCGCTTCAGCGATGCCGAGTGGAACAACAGCATTACCCATGTGTCCAGCCGCGCCCTGTGGGTCGACTACAACCGGGCGGTGGGGGTCGGCAATTACTTGTCGGAAGCGATTTATCGCAAAAAGGAAAAAGTTGAAGCATTGCTTGCCGTTTACGCGTCGCAGAAATTGGCAGGTCAAAGGATTCAGACCGACGGGGCCCAGCAGCGAGCCCAGAAAGGAGCTGTTTCCAGATCCATTGAATAATGCGGCGCCCACGAAAGGTAAACATAGATGGAACCCAAAGAACTCGATAAGCCTGATCAAGCCGCCGCTGATTCTGCTACCGGGCCTATAGCCCAGCCAGGGCGCAGCTATGCAGGTATCCTGGTCCATCGTGGCGTAGCGCCTCTGAACAATGACCCGAACAGCAAGAACGCTTACGCCCTCACGGTCAAAACCACTGAGGGTGAAGTGATCTTCGCGGATCCCGGTTTCGCCGAACTCATGGAAAGCACGCCCGTCCAGGTTGGCGCCCCAGTGCGCCTGGACACCCACGAAGGCGGCTGGCGGGTGCAACAGATCAGTGCCGAGCAGTTGCAGGCATTCAATGCCAACGCAGGCAGCACACACGCGCTCGACAACCCGCAAGCAGCAGGTAACGACAGCGCTCGGAACACGTCCGCCGCCCCTGACCCAGATGCACTGGATGCGCTGATGAAAGTGGCGGCTGAGTTGAAGGCCACACCCGCGTCACTGGACCCGGAGGAAGTGCGACGCATCGATGAATCACTGAATGAACGAACCAAAGCCGCCCCACAGCGCGAACATGGCGGCGCAGCAACGCTGCTGCAGGGCAGCGCAGAACTTCTGGGCGGCGTGGCATCGTTGACGGGCGCAGCCATGCACGGCATTGGCAAAGGTGCAAGCGCCCTGGCCGATGCCTGGCGTGAGGGCAGCAAGGCCGGGTCTGTCGAACCTTCACCTGGGCTTGCAGAGTCCGAAGAGATGCTGGGCCGGGTACAGGTTCTGCCTCGTCTGTCCGAATACCGCGTGGACCAGGTCGAGAAAGCCGCTGGCAATTATGCCAAGGCCCATGCCGCGTTCTGGAGCGCGGGCACCATGCCACAGGTGCTGGAGCAGATCGAGGCGCGGGCCGGGCAAGCCGGCCTGAGCGTGCCCGAAGTGATCGAAAAGATGAAGCCTGACGGTGAATTCACCGACTTGCATCACGCGTTCACCGACGCAGTGGCGCAGTCCCCTGATGCGCAAGGCCACCGGAAGGCCATGGACAAGGCGCTTACCGGCTGGGCGCGCCAGTACGGCCGAGCCCAGGAAGAGCTGCTGAACCCTGAAACCGAAGGCAACGCGCACTACGACAAGCTCAAGGCCCGCCTGGAGACGTCCAGCGAAAATATCCATGACAACGCAAGCAAAACCCCGGCATTCGAAGGGGAAGCACAATCCCATCTGGAGCGCTTGCAAGCGTCCATGCAGCGCATCTTCGAACGCCTGAAAGAGATGATGCAAGGCATCGTAAACATGGTTGGCAACAAGGCCCAAGGTAACTCGCAGGACAATGACATGGCGCCGTGAAACCTGGCCAGCCGGCACCTGAATGGCGCCGGCAAGGCATTCGTATTCACTACGCAAGGAGGATGCAATGAGCGAGTACAGCAGCTGGAAAGACATCACCGCCACCCCGCAGGCCCACCTGGACTTTCTTCGGGTGATCGATGGCAAGCTGGAAGAAGGCCTGGGTGGCAAGAACTTGTATGAAACGCTCGCCAAGGACGTCACCGTAGAAGGCAAAGCGTTCAGCCAGGCTTTCCACCTGAACAAACTGGAAGCCAGTTCATACGGTTGGGACACCGACGAAACGCCGGACCCGGTCAAGCTGGAAATCGTCGAGTTGACCACAAAGATCAAGGATGCCGACCCAGGTTATGACCTTGCCCACTTCACGGTCGGCTATGAGTACATGATCACGGAGATGAAAGAGCGCGGCGTGCAAGTGGATGCCGGTCTGGACCACAGCGACCCGGCGCCCACGATCCGTAGCGGTTCTGACTACGAACCTGGCCTGTGACGCTGGAGGTACTTGTGAAAGCGATCATGCCTCTTTTGCTGGCTTTCAGCGTGCCGACACTGGCGCTTGCTGGCCAGGCCCAGCAAGCGCCAGTGGCCGAGGAGCAGTGGCAGGAGCTCCCGCGCAATACCACCATCTACGTACCGGTGCCCAAACAGGTCACGCCGGTGGCGGCTTATCGCTCGTGCTCGAACCGCTATGAAGGTGAACAGTGCGATTTCACCACGCCGCGGCAAGGCGTGATCGAAGGCACCTGCCAGGCCCCGGAATTGCGTCAGCCCCCCGCCTACGGCTACGAGGTGCAGCAATACCCCGCACAGGTACGCACGGCCCTGGTTTGCATGCCTGTCGAGGGCCCGGGGGGTGACGGCCAGGATAACCCAGGCCACGAGACCGCGCTACAGCCGCCGGCTGCAGCCCCGTCAACCTCCGGTCCCGAGGGCTGAGCAGTCAGAACTGGCGCACGCTGCCATCTGCGGGCAGGTCAGTCGACACCCTGTCCGGGGGTAGCCGACTGCAGCAGCGCCATGATGAACCGCTGCGTGTCCGGCAACTGCCTGCCGAACGCCTCATCCAGCTCAGGTGCGACCTCTATATCGCCTGCACGCAAGCTGCGGGCAACCTGATCCTGGTACTCCTTGACGAAGCGCTGGCGGATGGCCTGCGCTTCAGCGCTGTCGCTGGCGACCAAGTCTTCCAACAGTGCCTGCGCTGCCCGCATGAATACCAGGCTGCGCTCGTATTGCAATTGCCTGAGCCGGGATTGCTCGAGCACTGCGGCATAATACCTGTCCAGTACCTCGACCCTTGCCTGCAGTAACTCATTGTTGCTCTGCAAGGCCGCATAAGCTTCAGGATTGACAGCCGCCGCCTGAGCGTGCGCATTCTTGGCAGCGTCAGCCACTTTGGACATTTGCTCGTACATCGAGTCGATAATGCTTTTCTGGCGCTGCACGACAGTCCGCAGCTCCACCGCCTCCTGGAAATACTGCCTCACATGGTCCCTGAGGGGCTCCAGTTTTTCGTTGGCGCATGCGGCGCCTGCGTCCCAGCCCTGCGCATACCCCTGATCGAAGCCCTCTTCAAGCCCCTCCTTGCGCCCCTGGCTGCGCCCGACATGCAGGTTGGAAATTGCATGATCGAGCGAGCCGGTGTATCCACCATCCAGGCCACCACCCGGTCTGCCCGCACCCCAGTTATGGTCCATCTCGCCATCTCCCTGGATCGGCGCGTCCTCGGAACATGCGCCGCTAGATTCTGGTCAATGCCTGACCCGATACTGTCGACCGGTTCAGCGCGTCGTCTTCACCTCGCCCCCAGCTGCTTGCTGAGCCTGGGCTTGAGGCAAGGCAAAGTCGGCGAGACGATGCAGCGCAACCGCTACCCAATCGCCGCCGAAACGTTCGTCCTCCAGCACTGACTTCAGCGCCAGGATCGGCACGCAATGCCTTCCCTCACCTTCGACATAAAAAGCGGCCATCCATTCGGGCAGCAAATGCTTAACATCTTGGTGGGTTTCCACGCTGAACGCCAGCGCAAGGATACCAGGCAGCGACTTGACCTCGCGGCTGGGCAGCGCTTCGGCTAGCCAGAAGGCCACGTCGCCGAGCTGGCCCGCCTGGATAGGCAGCAGGGCCACAACCTTGTGCCCCTTCTGATCAACGACAATACCTGGCTCAATCTCGAGCGTTGGCGCGTCAAAGCTGATCGGTTCCCGACGAATGGGCAGCGACTTGAGGAAATGCTCCAGCAGCGTGTACAGCTCGAAAGCTACCGGAATGTCCTTCTGAATGGAGGGCGCACTTCTGGCCATCACGCCGACGAAGCCACCCCCTGCCTCAGCGAGCACATCGCCCCCGATGGCCTGCGCCACGAACGCCTCGAGTTCATCCAACGAATACATGGTCCCACTCCCGCACAATGGCTTCGCCAAGTTGAACGTCAACTTGCTGTTCTATCGGCCATACCACCTGCTACAGCCCTCAGGGTTGGCGAGCGAGTGGGGTGCTTTGCCGGTACTGACCGAAAAACTCGAACTCAACCCGCCGATTAGCTGCGCGCCCAGCCGCAGTGGCGTTCGAGGCAATGTAACCGCCTTCCTGGCCTTCGGCGCTGATCTTGGCTGGGGCTACACCGCGCTGAACGAGGTACATTTTTGCCGCCTGCGCCCTGAGCAGGGCGACCCTGCGATTGGCTTCTACCGTACCCACACTGTCGGTAAAGCCAACGATCTTCACCTGCAGCGCGTCCTGGGCCGAGCGCACCAGAACATCGCCGTCCTCAGCACTGGGGCTGAAGCGCGCATGGCCAAAAGCAAAATTGAGCGTCATGTGGTTGATCGACGACTGCACCTGCTCCTGCCGCGCCCTGATTGCCAGAAGCTCCTGTCGGCTACCATTGGCGTCGGCCTCCGCCGCTGCCAGCCGAACCCGCAAGCTCTGGATCTCGCTGTTCAGGGCATTGATGGTCTGCTGCATTTGCGCGGTGTCCTGGCCTTGCGCAGAGGGTGCTGCATAGGGAAGTGGTGCAACAGGGCTTTCGACCAGCTCGAACCCTGCCAACGCTTTCGGCGCCAACGTGGCCGAGAGGCACGCGAACACCAGCGGCAGCCATCTATGAGGGGTGAGAACGAGGGTGCTCATACATCTCTCCAATATCGCAATACCACGGAAACGATGGCCGACCAGGCGTACCCCAACAGCAACACGAGGATGCCTACCAGCAAATAGGTGCGCAGCGGGTCCATGGCATCCTGGCCCAATGGCTGCAGCCCTGGAGCCAACGTGGCGGGGAACCAGGCGAACAGCAATGCCACCAATGGCGCCAACCACAGGCCACGGCGCAATCGACGTTGGTCCCCGTCCCGCGTCCACCACGCGAACCAGCCCAGGCTGAGCAGATAGGCAGGCAGCAACATGACGCTCAACAACAGTGCTGAAAAGGACAACGCGGCGATATAGAAGCGGGGTGACCCTTCGGCCATTTCACCCATCAGGGTTGCAACCACAGCGATGGTGAAAGCAACCAGCGCTACCCACAGCGGCACCGACAACAGCCACAGTGCTGCGCGTCGATCCCCCGCGGCCCTGGGGTCCGGCCCCACCGCGAGTGGAGGTAATGCGTAGGACATGCGTGGAAACTCCTTGTAAAGGCCACCCGTGCGGCCAGGTCCAGATGAACCGCCGTTGCGTCACAGGCAACGTTTGACACCCTGTCACTTGTTAGAATGACTTGTTAGAAAAATGCACGTATTGATGGCAAGTATGAGTTTCACGCGTTTTCGCGTCAAGATTTGAATAGCCCTATGAACCCGCGCCGTCTTGACCATGGGCCAGGCGTGGCGCACACTCGCGGCATTGGAAAAACATTTTTCTAACAACCTAAATTGATAGCACATTGTCATCCAGAAGGATCTGACCCATGAAAGCGCTGAAACTCGCCCTGCCTTTGCTGGTTTCATTGGCCTGCACGTCTGTACACGCAGCAGAACTAGACCCGACAGAAGCCAACGCCCGCCTCACCCAGGTCCTGACCTGCAAGCGTAATGTTACCCCCGAGCAGTTCGAGGCGTTGGTCAAGGCCGCCCACGGCAAGGCAATTGTGCAAGCCTCGGACCTGTCCGACGGCGAATATACCGTCCCGAATCCACTGGATGTGTTTGGCCGCGCTGTCACCCGCCTTGCCATGCACCCTGGCTCCAATGGTGAAGGCGACTTCAATACCTACTACGGGGTATTTACCGGCGAGAGCATCCAGGCGGTGGCCAAGCTGGCCGACGTCCCCCAGGACGAGTTCGGCCAGTACAAGAAAGAGGTCGGCAACCACGACCTATGGCTCTACGCAGATGGCAGCGACACCTCCATCAGTTGCTCGTATGACATGCGAACAGTCGTGAAAACAATCAAAAGCACTGCACGCAAGGCTGCGGACGCCGTGCAACGAGCCACCCAGTAGCCCCGCTGCCCGCGCAGCGTCAGCTGGTCAGCCAGCCTACGCCTCAGGCCCGATCGAGGGCCTGTTCAGCCTGCGCAGTACTGCCCCGCCAGCTGATGGATGCGGGCAGCCACCTGCTCCTGCGCCGTAGCCTGCTCGCAAGCCCACAGCAGCATGGCTTCATCAGGAACACTGCCAACCCCGGCAGCCTTGTCCGCCAGGTACCACAGTGCACGCATGACGAACAGCGGGTCGGCGTTCAACCGGGCGTCCCCTGCCGACTGCAGGTAGGCAACCAGCGCCTGCAGCGCACCCACCAAGCCCTTTTCCTGGCTGAACTGGACCAAGGTACCCAATGCGCGCGGCTGCATGCTGGGATGGATCGTCAGCGGCGTACAGCGCTGGGAATCGAGCAAATCCCAAAATGTCACGCCGTCCTTGCATACCATGCCCACGCGACGGCCACCCGCCATGTCATCGACCTCGATGAAAGTGCCTGGCTGGTATTTGTGGATTTTCATTTTCTCGCCCTAACCGATTGAATGGCCGACCACCGCCGGCAACAGGTGCATTCTAAGCAAGCAGTGTGCAAAAAGCGTCATCGCACTGCCTACCATCGCGCCCATTGTGTAACAGCTTTCTCGCACTCAGGGCTCGGGGCTTTCCCAAGCCATGGTGTGCTGCTGCTCGAGCACAACAGGGCAGTCAACCACCGCACGTAACTGTGGCCTGCCATCCGCTCCGGCAATTGTGTATTCGGCCTTGAAACGACCTTCAGGCAGCTCGCGGATCCATTGCGCTGTTTGCTTGAGCCGCTCGTCGATGGTGACCGCCTGCAACTCGGGCACCACATTGCGCAAGTCGATGGCAATCAGAATTCCACGCGCGCCTGCAAATGCCGGTTCCTCATGTACCGCTTTCAGGCTGCCCACCGGGTTGCCATTGGTGTCATGGAGCTCGAACGGATCATCACAGCTCAATGTTCCCCGCCTGCGGATGACATCACCGGCGTCATCAACGATGCGGGCAACCTCATAGCCCAAGCCCAGCTCGATAAAGGCAGACGACCCTTCTGGGTCGACGCGCAACTCGGCATACCGGGCAGGCGCAATCAAGCCTGGTACAGGCACGTCCTTCAGGCCCAGGCGCTGGATGAATTCTACTTCGGGCCTGGACCCCGCCAGCAAAGACGAAAGTTCTGCCATTTGCTGGCGCGACTCGACGGCTGGATCGGCGTCGAAGTCGTCGGCGATCGACGCCAAGGCGCTTGCAGCACTGACCGGCGCCTTGTTCAGCAGGGTGGAAGGGTTGTCGACGTCGCGGTTCCAGCCAAAGAGATTTTGCCCCACATGCCGGCCGACCCGTTGGAGTACAGGGGCAGCCAGTGAGCGGTCATTCTCGAAAATGACTTTGCGAGCGTTTACAGCATGGTCGAATGGCTTTTTTTGCCAGGCGAGGAAGCTAGGCGCCCTTTCCCACCCGATGAAATTCAAGGTGCCGCTCTCTGCAGGGAACGGCCGGTTGTTGACCTGGGTGTAAGACCCATCCACTTCTCTCTTGAACGCCTCATTGCCTTTCAATAACCGAGAGTCGATCAATGCCCCCTGCACACGCTCGGGGTCTTTGATCAGCGCGTTATATTGCTCGATACGCTCAAGCTCGTTGGCCGGGAGTGCCCGCAGCCCCACCCCTGCAGACTTCAAGCGGTCATACATGAGTGCCAACGGCCCAGCTGCCAGCAGGTCGTCGCGATAACCACCGCCCACTTGCGAATGAGCCCCTGCGAACCTGATCTCTTCAATACGCGAGTTGTCGCCATTGCGCAGCGCGCTCGTCAAGGGGAACGTTGTGCGGTATTCATGCATGGCCACCAGGTGCGTGGTGGACTTGACGTTGTTACTGATTTCCAGATTTTTACTGACGTGGCTGTCGGTAACAGGAATACCGTAGGAAGCAACAGTGTCGAAAATGGCAAGTTTGTTGATTTCAGCCTGACCAGGCGGGATCAGGTATTCACCTGTGGCCCTTTGCTGGCTGTCGAGTCTGGGCACGCCACGGTCGATCACCTCGTTGGTGAAAGCACGGGCCTGCGCAGCGCCGCGACTAAAGCCAATTACATTCAATTCAATGTTCAGGTCAGGGTTCTTGTTGCAGAACGTGACGAAAGCAGCATAGGCCAGCTCGATACGGCTCTGGCTACCGCGACCTGTACCGCGCTCTATCAGCGCGATGGGCGTATTACCCTTCTGGCTGCCCACCCCATCCAGGTAGATTTTCTCTGACCGCCCGGCAGGTCCGTCAGGCCCGTATTTGAGGGGCACAGCGCCGGTGTTGAGAGAAAGGTTGGTACCGTGTGCGGTGTCGTACTCATAAAGTCTGGCGACATTAGTGTGGCTACCGACTGGCGTGTCCCTGTCCTTGTTGTTATCGGTGCCATCCATGTAAACACTGAAATAAACTGTCTTACTCATGTCATGTCCCTATGAACAAACTGCCGCCATCAGCCCTGATTCAATTTCAGGATATGCGCCTTTATGGCCTCACCGGCTGCTTGGACAAGGCTCAGGTGAAACGCCTTGCCTAAAGCCCGCAAGGGTGACCCGCGCAATGACTCGGCTGTCGCGTGGAATGTAATCACGCAGAGTTCCTCGGCCAGCACCTCTATGCTGCGATGGCGCATCCAGGGTTCGTCATACGGCTTTTGATGCCAGGTGGAAATCTGGTACTGGGCGTCCTCTCTTTCGAATGCCGCATACAGGTGCTGCGCCAGCGCGATACCGGTTTCTCGGATCAGGCCTGGGTCGACATCGCGGCTTTTCAGCAATGCCTCGAACGGAGCATTGGCGACAGACATCAAATCGCCAATGGTGTAGCCCGGCATCGGCGGAAACACACCAGGCGGCAACTCGCTGCCCGGGAGACTACCGTCGCTAGAGTTCTCTTCGTCACGCATAAAAAATCCTTCCGCGGAATGTGAAAAACGCTACCTGCCTGTGGGTGCTGGTACTTGGAAGGCCACCGACAGGCAACCCGCCTTGCTTCAGTTTGCGGATGCCCGCAACCGCTGCACAGCGGCATGATAAAGCAGGGTCAGGTCCTGCTTGGCATTCAACACTTCATTGTGAAAAACGGCAGAAACAAACGGCGCCACCTTGAAGAAATCCGGCAGCACTTGCGGAGCGCTGGCATGGATCGGAAAGACCGGATTGGCGGGTGCAGCCAACTGGAACTCATAACCGAACCCACCCAAACCAGCGCGCTCGGACAACGCCTGCGCAATACACAGCACCGCCAGCAACCCGATTTCCGCCACGTCGTCGGCATACAGCTCACCACCATCGTAGATAAACTGCTCACCGCGCACGATAGCCTGGTCGGCCAGGCCGGTCAGCAGCCGTCGAAGCTGGTCTTCCAGTTGATTGTCATCCATGCCAAGCCTCCGCCAAGCGATCCGAGTCAGGTATCAGGGTGCGCACACGATTGCGCGTCAACGTCCAAGACAATCTGGGGCAAGGGAAATTCCGCAAAGATGGCAAATTGCCACGCAACCGTCAGCCACCCATCGCCCAAATACCCGCGTTGCAACATCGCTGCCGCTCATCGGCTTTCTTCATCACCTTCTTTGCCGCCCAACGATTCAGACCCGGCCGGTTGTGTGGCCTCATTGAAGCCTTGACCCTGCGGGCCTGCACTTTGCGCGTGCGCGCCCGCTGGGACGGCCTGCTCCTGGTGGGTGTCGCTTCCAGCAGGGGCTGAGCCACCGCTCAGAGAATCCTTGTAGGCCTGAATGCGCGCATCTGCCCCTTCATGATACGCCGCCTTACCCTCGGCACCCGCCGTGGTGAAGGCTTCCTTGTAGTCGGCACCGGCGGCACGTGCTGTCGAAGCCAGGCCGGCGCCTGCGGTCAACACCCCGGTAGCCACGCCTTCACGCATCCGCCCTGCCAGCGAGGCCGAGCCGGCCTCGCTGAATGAGCTCACGCCTGCACGCCCAGCGGACAATGCAACATTGCCAGCCCTGCGCAGGGTCCTGCCGGTGGCGGCGGTGCTACCCGCCACTGCCCGCCCCAGCGCCACGCCAGCCGCCTCGCTGCGTTTTTCGCCCAAGGTGCGGTTGCCTGCCGATGCGGCCTGGGCCCTTGCACCCGAGTCACCAGAGGCCGGGCCTCCAACACCTTGGCCATTGGCGTTGACGAGCGCCGGCTTGCCAGCAGAGCCACTTCGCGACCCACCCCCGCCTGGGCCGCCACCTGGCCGACCGCCACCTGGGCCGCCGCCGGGCGACGAACCATCTGGGGGTGGCAGCTTGCCTTGGCTATGACCAAGGCGCATGCCCGAGCCACTACCGCCGATACTCCCCCCTGCGGCAGCGATGCCGCCGCGCATCTGGCCAGTGGCGTTGGTTTCGCCCAGGTCACCGATACCCGCGCCAATCCAGCGCAAGACCTGGTCTGGCAAGGTCTGGGGCAGGCCAAAGATCATGTACAGCACCGGCAGCAAGGTCAGCCCGAACACCATGAACCACCAGCCAAACGTCAGAAACTCTGCAATGACACTCACGCCCCCCGTCGACTTTACGACGGCGCCTCGCATGGCGAAGAAGCCCTTGGCTATGTAATCGATCACCGGGTCAGACACCAGCACGGCCGCGAACAAACCCAGAACCGCAAGTGCAGGGCGTGCGAACAGCGAAAGCAGCAGCAGGTAACCTTGCGTTTGCGACCCCACGAATGTCCTGTCGGGCGTCATATGCATCACAGCCCATAGCGGTGCAGCAATGATCGACTGCAAGACGGCGAGCACCCAGCCGACAAATACGATCATGAACAGCGTGTAGGGCAGGCTCGGCAGGAACACACCGAAGTAGAAGGCCAAAGGCTCGATATAACTGGCCATCAATGCGAGCTGCTTGACCGGCACCTCAAGCACCCAGTCCCAAAGCGGGGTAACGATCTTGTCCGCCTCCAGGCCGTTACCCAGTACTTTGGCTGCCGATACAGTACCTGCAAGCAATCGCACAGCCGTGGTGGTGGTCTTTATCGCGACGTCGGCAAGCAGGATCCCGGCGCGGGCAACGCTCAGGTAGTCGCCCACACACTTCATGCGGTTGAGCGAGCCGCCCATCTGCCCTGCGGTACCGCAGAGCGGGGTCTGCCCGTTACTCCCGGCGCCTGTCGCAATCTCGACGACATTGAGCATCATGCCGTTGACGAACGACGACATCTTGCTGTCCATGTCTGCTCGCAGCGAGCCCACGTTGATATCGGTCTTGGGGTCCTTGGGTATGAGGCTGGCGAAGTCTTCCGGCTTGGTGGTCTTGGCCTGGGTGTAGGTCTCCTTTTCTTCAGACTTTTTGTTGATTGCCTCGGTAACGGTGGTCACGCTGTTGCTCAGCAGCTGATAACGCGCATCTACAGGCAGACCGACCAACGACGGTGCGCCTACCGAGCCCACCGGCTCCGCCAACACGCCTGCGATCTGGCCACGCACCATGCCCACGCGCTGGAACCAACCGCCAGCGGCTGCCCAACCATCCTCCGTGAGGGTTTTCAAGAAGTCTTTCAGCCCACTGTCCACGTCACCCTGCTCGTTGGTGACCTCACTGACGAGAGCAGTGGCAACATGCTGCTCCCATTTTTTCACGATCTGGTTGAAACGGTCCGAGTCGACGTTGTCCCAACCTGAGTCATTGATACTCACCGGCCACGACTCGATCCAGCTGTCGAGCTCGGCCATCAGGGAACCAGCAGCTTCGATTTTCTGCCCCTGCACCTGGTGACGTACCTTTTCGAGGGCCTGGGCAGTGGCATCGGTTTTGCTCTGGGCCATGTATGTGGACAGCTTCACCGTGCCGCAGAAAGGCTGCCCACCGGCAAGGTTGGTCACCGAATTACGGTCTTTGAGCAGGAAGGTGGACTCAAGCCGGCCATCTATCTCGACTCGCTTGTCAGCAGCCTGCTTGCCGACCCCTTCGCTCTTGGGCATCACTTGCGGCACCTGCCCCGGGGCAGCTCCCGCATAGATGGCATTCGCAGCTTTGGCACAGTAGGAAACGGCAATGTACTGCCGTGCAAAATCCCGCAGCCCGTAGAAGTTACCCGCCTGGTTCACGCCCTGCACAACACCGTCTGCCGACAGCACCCCAACGGCCATGCCCGCCTTGTAGGTGCCGTTGGCAAAACCAATGCCCCACAAGGAAAACATCAGCACGATCAGCTGAATGAACGAGAAGCCGCTGGCAGTCGGCAGCAACACCGCACCGCCTGCCACGATCCGCACCGGCGTCCACAAGGACGACCAGCTCTTGCCCATGGCCTCGCCGTCATTTGCTGTATTGGTAACCCCCATCACAGCCACGTACGAGACGATCAGCGAGCCGATGATCAGGATGCCGCTGTTGAAGAAGCCGAACATGGTGGCAAGGATGCTCGCGCTCGCTTCCACAGTGTTGGGGTCGGTGCCTTTGACCAGCGAGTCGATGACCGGCCCGAAGATTCTGCCAAGCATGGCGACGGACTGGTCGGTGCAAGCAGTTGGGTCGCTGCATGGAGAAAACGGCATTTGAGCCATTTGTGATACCTACCTGAATCGAGTTGCGGACGGTTGATCTGAATCGTTCGCGACGAATTCCCCTTGGAATGCTCCGTCGTCCTTGAGGCGAGCTGCCTGACAGCGCAGCCAGCGTTGCCTGCACAGCCCTACTTTCTTGGCAAAACCATGGAGCCACCAGCGTGGTGACCCGTACACCTATCGAAAGCGAGGCAATCTTAAACCACAAATCACTCCTTTATCAAAATTTTGTTATGTAAGAAAACTAACAAAAACCTAAAATAGGTTGCTCAGCAGATGAAGAAATAGATGGCTACAGGCAAAAAATGAAAGTGTAAGACCGTGTAAAAACCAGCGCTTTATGCCTAGATCACCGGTGTGATTAAGGGCGAAGCGTGATAATCTTCACATTTTGGCGATCAAAGCGGCTGCCTGAAACCGTCCTTCTTGCGATACCTTTTTTCGATGGGTGATCCTGCCGGTTTTCGGGCGTCAAATACGTGTCAAATGGGGTTTTCTGGCGGGTTTTCAGCCAGTTTCAGCTGTTGAACGCAATGGTCAAGCCCCACCACAGGAACCGTGGCGGCAGCCCGGTTGTGTTGGGCGTTTTCGCTTGGCAGGCCCAGCAAATACGGGGGCACTCCTGGCTGCTGCACACTTACCTCGACAGGCGCTAGGGGCATACTTCAAGGGGCCAGAAAAAACGATTTATCCATGCACCTACAAGAAATATGAAGGTAAAGATGCTAAGGTCATTCAAGCCTGTGAAGCCCTAGGGTTTACAAGGGTTTATCCACAGCAGGTCAGTGGAAATGCTATCGAGATCCGCATCAGTTGGGGCGAGGCCCGCACGGCTCACCGCACAGCCACGCAGGTGCTGCGAAATACCGACTGATTCGAGCACGCTCAAGCCCTGGAACAAAACGACGGACATAGATGCAGCTATCAATACGCGATGCCAGCCGATTCGTGATCGGGGCCGGGTCTATGCGAGACAGAGCCATTGCGGCTTCTGGCAACCCGGCAATCAGCTTGGAAAACGTAGCGCAAGCCGCGCTACGTGAAGGCCCTGACGGCCAAAAAATTCGCCAGACAATCGACACCCTGGGCGAACGGGAGTCGGCATGGCTGCGCAACACCCCGCCCCATACCCTGAGTTCCGACCGAGTCATGAAAAGCCGTTCAGCCGAGGCCACTGCATTGCGGGCCATCCATCGCGCGATAATCAGCAGCGTGGCTTTCGAAGCAGCGGCCACAGGCGCCAAGCCTGAGGCGCAAGACAGCCTGCGCCAATCGCTGACCAACGCCCTCGAAGCAATCGACCAAACCCCAGGCTCCCGAGCGGACCGGGAAGGGTTACTGGCCAACATGCGCGATCAACTGCTTGGCGTAGCCTCGGACGGCAACCACATGAAGCAACTGCTGCACCACAGCGAACAAGCCTACCTTGCCGCAGAACTCGAGAAGACATTCGCCCGTTACACCAACCCCTCGCTGTCGCGCAGCGAAGACCTTGACGGGCACAACCTCTAAGGACGCCAGCATGCCCAACGCGCAGGAATTCCAGAGCTTCACCGCCTCCGTTTTCCCGTCACAAACGGCGGAAATCGTCATTGCCAAGCAGCCTGTACTGACCGATTACGGCCAACAGCTACGTAGCGCCGTCAACCAGCTCCCGCCAGAAGTTTCCAGAGCGTTGCTTGGCGAATATGGGATGGCCTCGCCGGCGCTTGTCAGCGGGATCGAAGAGGCAATTGTGCAGCGGGAATTTGCTAACGACCATGCAGCGCAGCAGGCAAACCTGAATCAGAATTGGCTGAACGCCGCAGAGCTGCACACCTCCGGCATCGACGAGACCACGGCCGCGGCAGACGATACCTGGAATGCGGCGCCGTGAGCGCCGCAGATCCCTACACCTTCAGCAATGCAGGCCAGCGCGCAGCGGCCTACTGCGAAACGGTTTTATAGGTATGCATACCATCACGGCACGACATCGATGCAACCTTGAACCGTACCTCATATTGCAGATACTCACTCGGTGAGATCGTTGCCGGGCGCCGCCCCTTGTCCCTTGTCGAGTCGTAGGCAAGCACGGCATCACAGGTCGTCCATTCACCAGACCGGGTATTGAGCCGGTTCGCTTGCGAACGCATCTTCGCCGCAAAACCGGCATCGTCCATCACAACCGGAACTCGGGTAGGGACGGTCACCAGCGCCACATGGCGCCCACTTCCCTCACCCATGAAGCCTGGCACCATGGTGATGTTGCCATTTTTGTCGATCCGTGGAATCGAGGTGAAGCGCGCAGCGAATTGCTGCGTATTCGCCAACTGACCAAGGGTCTGCCTTTTCAGTTGCGCCCAGTAAGCATCTGGCGGGTTGTGTGGATCATAGCTAGGCGCGGCCCGGTCATAAGGGTTACCTGCGAGCTTTAGCTCCGCTTGACGCTGGAAATACTTGTCGCGACATACCTCGTTAGTATTTTTATCCAGGTCTTGCCCGGTCTTGGCACTGTAGAGCAAGGCGCTCGCACAGGCGAAGTCATAGCGACCGTTGAAATACAGGTACAGCCCGCTCCCGGCCAAGCTTTTGGTCGGTATCAGGTCAAGCGTGCCGCTGCCTGCACCACCGGCCATACCATTGACGAGGCTACTGGGCATCATCGAAGTCAGCGAGCTGACCGCTTCGTCCGAGAAACGAACCTTGGTAGTCCCATCGGGCATTTGCTCGGTAGTGACACAGCCTGCCATTGCCACGGCAGCGAGCACGGGCAGCATGCGTTTACACTTGGTCATGCACGTATCCTTACTTTGGAAAGTCTGCTTGAGCACTTCAGAAGAAGCGCCCCATATCTTGCTGCTGAACCTTGGCCTGCCGGGTTTCGCGCAACTGACGCACCACGTCGCCCTGGCGCATCTCGAAAGGCTCGCCACACAGCTCACCCACTTCGACCACATAGCCATCCCGCACTGCCACCTGCACGCACTGCACGAAACGCGCAGCAGCCATGCGCGCACGCTTGCCGGCATCGTCGACGAAAATGCCGAGCGCCAAGGCCGGCATGCGGGAATCCATGAAGTTCACGCCATTGACCGACAAATACAATCGGTCGGATACATAGGCCGCCTCGAAGGGCATGTTCGAAACCCAGGCGGCCTCGAACGGCTGGACCCCCAGGTACAGGGTTTCGCCCTCCAGGGCGAAACTGAAACGCCCACTTTGCATGGGCGACAGCAGCATTACGCGGTCATGTTCGGGATGGCGCAACACTTCATCCCGCTTGAAGTTCGCCGTCCAGCGCAGAAAATTGGCATACCCCACCAGCTGCCTGGCGGCTCGCGCGACACGGGCTCGCTCTTGTGCACTTATTGCCGGCCCAACGTCCCTATGGCCTTGCTCCATGTGAATCAGTCCTCGTGCTTTTTGCGTTTTTCCAGCATGCCGAAGAAGTCGTCCAGAATTTTGTTCAGCATCTTCTGCGGCGTGTGGCCAAAGTTCTTGGCGTGTTCCGACACGCGCTCATGGTTGTCATTGCGCAGCGTGTAGGAGTTGGAGGGGTCTTTCTTCCGGTTGCGGAACGATATCAGCCCGGAACGGCGCGCCATCGACATCATGCGCTCGTAGTCGGTGTGCGAGATGTTGAACTTCTTGCGGATATCGACCTTGGTCAGCCGCTCGTCCGCCTTCATCAACCGCACCGACTCCACCATCAGGTTATGCAACTGGTTGAGCCGCACCAGGTGGTTGAAACCACTGTCGATCTGCCCCCGTTCCACCGCCCCACGATCGGTGTCCGGACGCGCCAGGCCGCTGGAGAGGTTTTTCAATACAACCTCATCGGACAAGTCGAGAGGGTTACGGTTCTTCTTCGTTTCCTTGAAGTCAGGTGACTCGCCGCTCAGGTAATACACCGAGCCTTGCTTGGCGATCTCCACCTCAAGGAAGGAACAGGCAACCATGAAGATGTCTTCAGTGCACAACTTGCGCGATACACCCTGCTGAACCGCCTCACGGCTCAGGGGCTCATCGGCGGCACGCATGGCAGCCTGGGTATGCTTGGCCCGCTGGATATCCTGGACCATGTTGAAATACGACTTCAGCGGCAGCACCTTGTCAGACAGGTTGACCAACGGGTGCAACTCCTTGACGGTATCGGCCAATACGTCTGGCGAAGGGACCAGCAGCGACCTCAGGCCTTGGGCTAGGGACAACAACTTGGCCCCGTCTTTAACTTCATTCGCTGGTCGCATATACGTACCTAAGATGTCCGATCCAAAATAGTCTTAAAGTGCCGGCAGAGGCATGAACACCCCGCTCAGGCAGAACAGCAGCGCCAGGCTTCGAGGGCCCGACCCGCTCTTATTCTCCAATCCTGGAAAAGATCCTCCTTCGGCACCGCAGTGCAGCAGCCGGGTGACGCGGGGAAGCTCCCCGACATTCTACCCGCCTGCAAACAAGCGAACGGCTTACTCCATCCCTGAAGCAGCTGACAATGGCAATCATTGCGGCGCAAGGCACCCAATGTCACCGCCCTGACCTGGGTCCAGCCCCATGGATTGGAGGGTCTGCTTGGTCAACTCTACCTGCGCCTTGATCGACTCGGGATCGTTCGCCATCTGCTGCGCGACAGCATTTTCAATCGGCGACTGGGAGGAAGCAAGATGAGACATTGTCGCCATGACTGCAACGACCACCAGAGGCGGTACCAACCAAGCCATTGCAGCCTTGCGCCGGCGCGCCCTGGCCTGGCGCTCGGCCTCACCAGCGGCCTGCTCGCGCAGCGCCTTTCGCGAAGGCTGCGGCGCGGCCACCTGGTACTGCGCAGCAGCCAAGGGAACAGGGCGGGCGACCTCAGCAGCCACACCCGCTGCATGCGCTTCCTCACGCTGGTAGTAGTCGCTCAAGGCCTCGTTGAGACACTCGGAAACCGCCTGACGCACCTTGTAGGCCACCAGCGCCGGCTCGACATGAGAGAGCGCGCCCTTGCGGTCTGCCTCGGCATGCAACACCAGCCGCAGGGCCGCCAGCTCATGCATCGCCTGTACCCCGGCATCACCCTCGATCATCAGGCTGACGTTCCCCTCGAGCACCCGCTGATGGTCAACGTCTTGTGCTGCGTCGAAGCCGGCTACAACCAAAGACAGCTGCCGAAACGCCTTGGGGATACGCACAGTGCGTGTTGCACGGCAGGCGTCGTGAGGGCTTTGGCTGTCAAACACCACCAAAAGGTGCTCGCCCGAACCGAAGATGCGGATGCCAGGGTCGAACTCGAAATTTGGCGCTTTGGCTTTCATGTACTTTGCTCCTTAAAGTTTTCCAAAGATGTCTTCAAGCACGACCGCTTGCGAAAGGCCGGTCATCATCCTTGGCTTCCCTGTACGGTGATCGATGAAGAATGCCGCCGGTACGCCCGCCTGCTCCTTGCCGTTGTGCTCGAAGGCAGCGAAAAGGAACGCCAGGTTGGTGCTCAGTTGCTCGACGGTTTCCGGTGAAGGCTCTGATCGCACCTGCTCATGCTGCCCCAACACCCGCGCCAGGACCTTGGGGTCCTTGGCCTGCAGCAACGTGGCAGCCAGCGGAACGCCATCCGCCGGGTTACCCAACGCCGCAGATGGAATCCATTTGATCGAATGGCCCTTGGCCGCGTATGCCCTTGTCAGGTTGTACGCCTGGCGGCAGTAAGGGCAGCGTGGGTCGATGATGATGTAGACGGTATCGCCGATACCACCCTCGCCTTCCTTGATCCCTGCCAGAGCGTCCACCGTTTTCATCGACTCCGGGATCGCGCCTTTGAAACTGCCGTCCATGGCGGCGGCTTCGCGCACATCAGGCTTTTCGACCGGGGACATCTGCGGCGCTACACTTGGCGCAGCTGCTGCAGTTGCGGGGGGCAGCGCTGCAGCGGCCTGGGCCGCGCCGGGCAGGAAGGCGTCGGAAATATTACTGCCCGTTTCCGCATCCCAGGCCACCCCGGTAAACAGCACTGCAGAATCAGGGGTACTGAACAACACGACCTGATGGCCATTCTTTTCCACGGTCCAGGCGGTGAGCCCGCCTAGGCCGACTGGCCGAGCGCTGACAATCCGCCCATAGCGCGATACCCGCTGTGCGGTCAGGTCATCGAGTTCTTGCTGGGCAGGGTTTACCTGTGTGGTGCCTTGCGCGGTGATGAAGGCAGACAAGTCCGCCGGTTGGGCTGGCGCGGCGTGGGCGACAGAAACCCCCGCCGCAAGTGCCGCCAGCATAGCGACAGGTCTTGCGATCACACCTTTCATGACTCAATGTCCCTATTAATAATCCAATACGACTGCATTCTAACAAAAAAGTAAAAAAACACACCAAAAAAACAAAAAAAGGCCATCTATAAAGATGGCCTTTGGCTGCTATCCAAGCTTCTAGGGCAACACTTCAGACCGCATGTTGCGCAATGGCGGCGGCCTGCTCAGTGGCATGCCTATCGTGCTGCATTTGCTCGTAGCGCTTCTTGTCCGCCTCGGAGTACTTGTAACTGGCCATGGCCAGTTCAAGACCGTTGACCGCCTTGTCAAGCTGCGGCTCTGCCAGCGATATACCTGCTTTGCACTCATACAGGAAATGCGAAAGGATCCCCGGCGCTTCCGGAAAACCAGCTTGGCGCCCTATCGTCTGCAGCGCATACCACATGTCTCGGTCATAGAACCGCAGCCAGCGCATTTCTGCCGGTGGCAGCACCCCCAGGCGGCGCGCCTGGAAGAACATGGCAAAGACGATAGTGCGGACAAAGGCATGCGCATGCAGGATTGCGCTGGCGTTCGGGTGCTTGATGTACTTCTGGATGATCGCCCGGGGCACCTCTAGCGGTATGTCGGGCTTCAGCCAAGCGTATGGGTCAGCACCTTGTGCCGTTTTACCGGTAGGTGCCTGGAACTGGTCCCAGCACCAGGCAACCATGTACTCACTGTCGGCCATCGCCGCCTTGAAGGCAGCGTCATCCAGCGCCGTATCGGTGGCGACTACCCGCGGCAAGGCGATGGCTACCAGCAGGGTTTCAGCGGGTGTGAGGTTGCTGACCCGGGTCCAGTGCTGGCCTAACTGGCGACGCATCACCTCTGTGGCTTTCTCGCGATCCAGGGTTGGCGCCCAGCTGCGATCAGCCTGCTCTTGCCAACCACTGATCAGCAAGTGCTGGTAGGCAAACTGCCGTGATGTCTGCGACATGCCGAACATCGGATGGTCCAGCGGCTGGGCGATCAGGTCGAGCTCGGCGAACATGCGCAGGTGCGGGTACTGCACTTTGTTCTCTTGCACGAAGCTTTGAATCGTGTGCGTCTTGGTGAACTTGAGCTTGGGGTGTGTCCGGTTGACTTGCAGGAACATGCGCACCGCCAGGAACACCAACAGCAGCAGGAAGAACCCGTTCATGAACAATGACGACGTGGTGATTTCCCCCCACGCCACGCTTGAGAAATCTCGCTGGCAGGCGCCGATGATGCCCTCCGGCGCACACATGCGCTCAACCCAATGGTTGATCGAGGCGATACCCGGCAGTGCCGCGAAGTCACCCAATACACTCGGCACCCACAGTTCTACATAGCGGATGTAGGTATACACCTTGGCGATCTTGTCATGGGCGAAGTACCAGGCGCCCCACCCCCCCAGGTAAAGTACCGCCATGATCCCCAGCAATATGGCGGGGTCATCCCAGGTAAAGCTTTTCTGCCCACCTCCCTGCTGTTTCATGCAACGCCTCCTCTGGCTGCCACGACGATCTGGCCGGTCGTGGCTTCGCTGCCCGCTACCTGGTCAGCTCTTTGAGCAGGTTGTGCGTGGTACGCACACGACCCACCATGAACACCCCGACCCGACGGAAAACCGCCCGCACGGTCATTTTTTTCACCACCTCGATATAAACCAGGCCGATGGTCATGCACAGCGCCAACGGCAGCAGGAACTTCCAAAACGCCGGCACCAGCAGCAACATCAACCATGGCAAGGCAGCGCTGGCGTTGATCACGAAAAAACGTGCAGGTGGAGCGCATCTGCTCCAGTGATACCGTCCTGTTGCCATAACCTCTCCGTAAACTCTCTGCAGTCAGTATTAGCGTGTAGCCAGCAGCTCAGCCGTGGCGCAAATCGCGGGCCGTCGCCTCGCTGATCAGGCCCTCGGCCAGCAGCCGGTCCGCCTCGGCAGCAAAGGTGTGCCCCTCTTCACGCACAAATTCTGCAACCCGCTGGGTTACCCGGCCCATATCGGTCAGGTCCATCAAGTTGTCGCGGACCTGCTCGGTAAACCTCAGCCACGAACGCGCAGCGGTGCGCTTGCCATCAAGCGTGGGCACCAACTTCTGCGCCATCATGAAACGGCTGGTGTCGACCAGGTCGTAGATAGCGGTGGCCCGCTCCTGCTCGGGAAAGCGGGAGATCATTCGACGCATGATTGCCGCAACATCCTTGGCGTGCACCGTACCGAAGACGGGGTGCCCCGTCAGCGATAGCTCGACCGCTGCGCGAATGGTTTCCTGGTCACGCAATTCGCCGATCACGCACAGGCCGGGCGCACGTCGCATGGCTTCACGGTTGGCCCGGTAAAAATCCTTGAAATGGGTGGGGATCTGCGACTGCACGAAGATCGAATGCTTGCTCTGCACCTTGTCGTAGGTGAACTCGATCGGTTCTTCATGGCTGATCAGGTTACCCTTGATCGGCGTGTCGTTTTCCAGAATGAAGCGGTTGATGGCGGCAAAAGTGGTGGTCTTGCCATGACCGGTGGCCCCGGCCACGTAGACGATGCCATCACGGGGTGTGGCCATCCTGACGATTTCCTCGCTCAGGCCCACCTCCTGGATACGTGGCGGGTCATCGGGGATGGCCCGAATGACTATCTGGCACGAAGTATCACCATGACACGCGATAGGCGAAGCGTTGACGCGATAGGCATAGCGCAGCCGCGCACCCCGGGCATCCTTGCGCTCCGGGTCGAACAGTTCGTAGCGCTCGTTGACCGCAGTACCAGACACGATATCGGTGGTGGCGGTATCCCGGTTGGCCGCCATCTTCAGCAACTCGTTGACCTCCCCGACGTCCAGCGCACGTCGGGTGACCGCATACAATCGCCCGTACTTCTTCACCACTACCGGCAATGCCGGCTGGATGAAGATGTCGCTCACACCATGGGCCAGGGTTTCCAGCATCATTGCCTTGAACTGGTCGGCCCGGTCAAAACGGAACGGGTCTTCGTAGCTGGTCAGGCGCTCCAGGCGCTCGATCAACGCGCCCGGCTCCAGCATCATCAGGTCATCACGCACGGCTTGGGTCATTGCCGCCCGCCTTCAGCGCCCGCTGCCGGGCCTCGCACCTGGCTGCCCGCCGGTACGGTGGGCGCATTGGCAGCTGCAGGCTGGCGCACAGCAGCTGGCGATGGTGCCGGGCTGCCTGTGTGGTTTACCGCCGCGCGGGGTAACGGGTGGGCAATGGTGGAGGTCGCGATCGAACTACGCCATACGTTCATGTTGTCGTTGAACTCTGGCAGCGCGGTGATACGCAACAAGGTTTCATCTACCGCCATCGACCGCCCTTCACGGGTCACCGGGATCGCCGCCCCGGAGATTATCGGCATAGTGACCTGGCCATGCCGGGCAAACTCGCTGAAACGGCGCATCCCTTCGATATCGCGGTTCATACGGTCGAAGCCGTAGGTCAGCATCAGGTTGGCCTGCTCGACACCTTGGTGCCAGCCCTCGCGCACAGCCAGCTTCCACACTCGCTCCTCCTCGTCCGAACGCGGCACCAGGGCCGATACCAGTGAGGTACGGTCGAAGCTGGGCAGCGGGAAGCTCAAGTATTCGCGCCAGCTGGGCGGCACCGACGAAAAACGTGCCTGGGACTCGATCTTGTAGGCCGCCCCCGACAGGCGCAGGGTGTAGTCGCCATTCTGGTTGTAGAGGTTGCGTGCCTCGGTAATGACCGGCGGCACAACCCGGTCCTGAATCATCAGGCTGCTGAAGTCGTATACCGTATCGAACTCGCGCTCGCGCAGCTTGAGTGCATTGTTGATATTGGTCAGCTGCCACGCCAGGCCAGCTTTCACCCCGACCTGCAGTGCCGCATCGAGAATGGCCTCACCGCGCGCAGCCGATGCCTGGTTCTTCTCGTCACGCATCGCCTCCACCGCCGACCGCGCATCAGCCGAGTCGCCCTGCTGTTGCACATAGGCAGGCTTGTCATAGAGGCGCTCGGCATCTTCGAGGGTCATCGGTGGCATGTCCATCGCCATGCTCAGCCCCTCCCCAACGCCAGTGGCACTGGCTTGTAGATCAGGCGCAGCGTATTGGTGCTCTTGTCCAGCACCACGTCGGCGCCGGTGTCGATCTGTGCCCCCACGTCCTTGACCACGTTGATCGGCGTGGCTTTGCGCACCCATACATTGATGGGCTTGAGGTCCACGCGCTTGCCGCTTTCGACATAGGCATAGCCATAGCGGCTGGCGAATGTCTGCAGCAGTTCCTGGGGTTTGCCGATGAAATCGATATCAACCTGGTCAGTGTCGACTGCAGCCTGCCGCGAAGCCACTCGCGCCCGGTCGGCATTCAGCCGCGAAACGTAAGCGTGCTGGGAGTTGACCGCCACCGACACCTTGTCTGCGATGATCCGGCTGGCGAATGCCTCGGTGTCCTCGGTAGTAGGCTTGGCAGAACTTGCGCAACCACCCAGCGCCACCATTGCCAGCAGTACACCGCCAACTTTGAAGGCGCGTGCACCTATGAGTATTCCTTTCATGTAAAAACTCCTGAAGTTGTCTTGTTCATCGACCGGGGGCAACGGGTGCCCGGGTGCATCGGCACCCTGTGGCGGCCGACCTTACTGGTAGCTCACCACCAGACGTGCGTTGCGCTGCCGTTCCAGGTACTTGCCCCATTTGACCGCCAGCGGGATCAGGTCCTTCTTGTAGATGTCGTTGAATTTACGGGTTCGCGAGTGATAGTTGGCAGCTCGCGTCCAGAAGTCCTGGCCGTTGTTCTCGTCGAGCTTCTGGCGCAATAGCCAGGCCGCAAGTTCGGCGTTGTAACAACCGCGCCAGGCAACATCAGACTTGGTGATCGCCGGGTACGAAGCGAAAACGCCTTTCGGGCCCCAGTGGGTGGTATTGATCTGGAAGTGGCCGAGGTCGAAGGTGCCGTTGCGGTTCGACACGCTCTGGCCGTTCTTGCCGCTTTCCTTGCTCGAGATGGCCAGCAGCACGTTGGCCGGCACACCCTGGCGCTGGGCCGCCTGGACGACACAGGCGATATCGGCCGGGCGCACGGCGTAAAAGTCATCTGCCCCTGCCTGCACAGTGCCGCACACAAGCAGAGCAAACAGCCACCGGTACCGATTATGCG
This sequence comes from Pseudomonas sp. MB-090624, assembly GCF_003205245.1. Classification (NCBI taxonomy): domain Bacteria; kingdom Pseudomonadati; phylum Pseudomonadota; class Gammaproteobacteria; order Pseudomonadales; family Pseudomonadaceae; genus Pseudomonas; species Pseudomonas sp. MB-090624. Next base: position 107,428 of record NZ_QJRK01000006.1, read on the forward strand.
CCATGGTCAGATGATCCATTTCTGGTGCTGAAACCAGAACCAGAAAGCGCCCTCGACAAACAGCTGGCCGCTCGACACCTGCCAACTGCGGTAGGACTTCTTCATACCGAAGATCCACAGCGCGAAGCCGATCGACAACCAGTTGAGGGCAATCAGAATGCCCGCACCGCTGGCCAGCATGTAGATGAACCCGGCAGCGGCAATGACGCTGGCAATGAAAAACGCCCTGGAGTGCAACTGATGGCTCCGGGCAATGCGGTCGATCTCGTCGCGCTCGATGCTGGTCAGCTGCGCCTTGACGCGCTCGTTGCGGTAGCGCGCAGCATGCGCCTTGACCTGCTTGACATCATCCTCTTCGAGCAAAGCGAAGTCGCAGTTGTTGCAGCCCCAACGGTGCAGCACGCGCATCTTGCCTTTGGGTACCTGCTCGAACGCTTGCGGGTCATCCTCCGCCTTTAGCAGCACGCCCCGCTCGCACTCCGGGCAAGCAGGGCTGAAGCTGGAACGCCAGAGTGCCTTGATGTGCTGGTTGCCCATGCGCAGTTGGTTCACCCCCAGCGCCGCCATGGGCATGGTGACAAACGCGAACTTCGCGGCCTTCTTCCCTGAACTGAACAACCCCATCGCCTCACCCTAGCATGCAAACATTCTGATTTCTGATTATCTGTGAGATATCTATCGTCGTCAATTTATGACAAACAATAATGCCCACTCCGGCCGCTGATCACGTTGCCTGCAACTAGTCCTGGGGTCGCTCCTTCATCAGCACGCGGCACTGTTCCTGCAGCTCATCAAGCCGCTCCCGCATCCCTGCCACGCTTTGGGCTGCAGGTTCGGGCGCTACGTTGTAAGCGGTTTGCCGGGCAATCTCTGCACAAGCCTGCTCGATACGTTCTTGCGCCGCCCATTTATCCGAAAGCGAGGCAAAGCCCCCGCCGCTTGCCATCAGCTGCATGTCGAGCATCTGCTGCGGCAAGGCAATGGCCAGTTCGCGCGCCCATTCATCGTCTAGCGCCTGCTCGTCAACTACCGCAACCGCTGGCGCCACCGGGGGCACTGCCAGCTGGTCCGCGACCGCCAGGATGCAGGCCTGGATGGCTTCCGGGCCCAGGGGGTCAAGCTGCGGGGCTGGGCCCGTAGCCGCAGGCAACTGCTTGGGGGCCTTGGGCTGAGGTGGTTCTACCAGTGGGGCGCTGGGTGCCGACTGTTTGAGATCACCGGACAAATACGCGCCAAGCACGCCGAACGAAGTCTCCTGGCGGCCGAGCAAGGGCCGGTCCGGGTCGGCATAGTTGTGCTCGAAAACACTGTGCATGCGGGCGAAGGTAGGGTCACCTTTGACGACAGCGCGTACTCTGCTGGCAAAGGAACCATCCTTCAGACTGTCGACGAATGCCTGGCGCGACTGCCGGTTCTGCGGCAGGTCCGACGGTTCAGGCGGCTCGACCGGAATGAAATCGTTGATGCGCATTTCCTTGGGTGCCGGCCCGGCCGTGTAGAAACCCAAGCCGCGGATAAGCGCCACGCCACCCGTCTTGCCATTCTGCGCTTTCTTGCCAATCAGGAAGGTGAACTCGCCGTTCTCCTGCATGGCCACGTCATCGTAGTTCAAGCGGCTGCGTTGCTCGATGGCGATATTGTCCGATTGCCGCAACTTTTCATTGCCTGCTGTGCGTTCGAAACTGCCCAGCATGGCCTGCGCGGATTCCGCAGCGGCGCCCTGCACGCGCCGCCAGGTTTCCGACTCAGTGCCCGAGGTCAGGCGGCCGACAGCGCGGATGTTGGTGTTCTCCCAGGTGGCGTCCGCCTCTTCGGCACTGGACTTCTTCAACGAGGAGAAATCCTGCGCAGCAAAGGTCACACTGAAGCCAAGGCTGCGCGCCTGGGCCGGGGCAACGGCGAACCCGACTACAGCGTAATAGCCGTATTCGTCCAGGATGGTGTAGAAGGGGAACTTCGAGCCGGTTGGCCGGCTGTCGATGATCTCGCGCACTACGCCCTCGACCCGGTTACCCAGGCAACCGGCCATCATCTGCTTGATGCTGCCGACGATCATCTTGCCAAGCATGCGCATGCTGTCCGGGGCGCGCTCCAGCGCCGGCAGCAGTACCACCAGCAAGCGGCGGTTGATCACCACATCGTAGAAGTCCACGTCGCCGACGCGGGTCTTGAAGATATGGCCGTAATTGAATGTCAGGTCATTGAAGATCCGCCCCAACTGCATGACGATGTAGCCGTGCTGCTCCAGGGTCTTGGTCTCCTGCTTCTTGAACTTTGCCTTCTGATAACCGGGCAATGTCAGCAGGTAGGAGCGCAGTGGCGCCACGATCACGTCGAACATCTCGCCGTATTTCCCGCCATGCTCCCACACCAGGTCCTCGATAACGTTCAGCTCGAAATATTCCAGGTACTTTTCCGGCGACAGGTTGATGAAACCCTTGTCGCGCAGGTAGGTCAGCGGCCGCGTCAGCGCCGCCACGAACATGATTGCCCGCCCCTTCCACATGTCACCGCCGCCACCGGAGTCATCCATCAGCGAGACGATCAGCTCGATCAACATGCCAGATGAGGTATTGCCCATCATGTTCATGTTGTTGGTGACCTTGTCGACCTGCTTCTCGACGAAGTCGCGCCCCGAGGTGATGAAGTTGATGATCAGCAGGTCATCTTCGCGGCCCAGGTAGCGCGAAAGGCGGAAAATCTCTTTCTGCAGCTTGGGGTCGCCCTTGCCATCGACGTAGATGAAGCCGGTGTTCTGCACCAGGGCGTTGAACACGATACCCAGCAGCAGCTCGGTATTGTGGGTCACCAGGCTGTCGTCGGTGATGTACAGGTGGTGCGGGTGATCAATCTCGATACACTGGCACGGCGCGCGGCCCGCAGCAGTCACTTTCCAGACCTCGGCCCAGCCATTGAACTTGGCAGAACCGCGCTTTTTGCGCACCTTGGGCAGCATCACCACAACGCCACGCGCCATCAACTCACGGATGCCGTCGGTGGTCAGGGTATGCGCCTCTTCACTGCCATCCTGCCCGCAAGCAAGGACCCGCCACAGGTGATCGCCCGTGGCTTGCGCCCGCCGCCCATCGCGCGTGGCAACGGTCCAGATCGGCTGAACGCCCTGTTCGATCACCCGCAGCACCGCAGCCTGCTTTCCATCGGGGGTGCACACACTGTCACCGACCCGGATACGGCCCATCTCGACCCAGCCGGCTGGCGTCAGCACCTTGGCATGCTTGGGCTGCGGCTTGCCCGAGCCGGTGGTTCCCAGCACCAGTTGGTGGGTGCGCAGGTCACTGTCGCCGGCGTAGATCTGCTCTTTGCTTTCCAGATCGTTACCGAAGAGGGTCACGCCTTCGCCTTTCTTCTTGCCCTTGTACGAGCCGTCATTGACGTTCGCCAACTTGGGCACACGGTAAGGGAAGTCGAAAGTGCGATGGTCTACGTCAACGAACTTGCGCTTGAACGCCCAGGCCAGCAGTAACAGCAGCTCACCGGAGAACGGGACCTTGATCAACACCAGCGCCAGCACCGGCAGCGCGAACGTTCCGAAAACCGCACCATCGGCCGACTGGAAGAAATCACTGAAGCGCTGCCCGGCCAGGCGAGTGTCCTTGCGCCGGCGGCTGCTGTTGATTTCATGCTGACGGGATGCGCCCTTGTACTGAGCCATCTGTCACTCCCTACACTACGTCTTCGAATGCACTGGCGCTGATGTAGTCAGCTACCAGGTCTTTGGCGATCCGCGCAATCACCGACTGCTCCATGTCGTCATCGACGAACTCGACGTCCTTGAACGTCTCGCGCTTCAACCGCTCGACCATGTCCTTGCACCCCCCGGACGGAAACCGCCGGGCCAGCAGCGCCAGGGCGTCGGGGCGCGGCATGTGCTCGTAGAGCATGGTCCGCAGCTTGCGGTCCTCGGCGGTGGTCGTCAGTGCCCACAGGCGCATCGGCCCGGCCGACATGGTGAACAGCTGGCTGTAGGTCGCGTTCTTGGTTTCGAAGCGGGCCAGGAAGGTACAGCCGTGCTTGTTCGCACCGTGCACGAAATTGACCAACGCATGCTCCTCGGTGTCGGAAAGGCCGATGTTCTTGCGCAGCCAGTCACGGGTTTCCTTGGTGCCCGAATCGAGGATGAAGGTGGCCGTGGCGATCTTGGTCAGCGGGCCGAAGTCTTCCATCAACTGCGAAGCCAGGATGATTTCCATGTTCCACTTGCGCGCCTCACGGCCATCGGTCTGCATCTGCTCTTGCAGACCCACATGGCCACCGGTCTTGTGGAACTCGTCCATGCACATGACCTTGTATTCGTCCACCAGGTCGGCCACGAGGCGCTCGTAGAACGGCAGGTATTTCTCGGTGAAGAACGGGAAGTCCTCCTTCGAGAAGGCCACCTTCTTCATGAAGCACTGGCGCGCGATCATGTACATCAACGCGGTCTGTTTCTTGGCCGAGGCAGAGCCCTGCAGGGCCACGTCCTGCAGGTCCAGCGCCACGATGCGGGCACTGCCGACATCGAAGCGGGTATGGTCGGCAAACACCGGGAAATCGCCTACCGCCTCGCGAATACCCAGGATGAAAGCATCGACAAGGCTGCGCCCGACCTCACCAGAGCCTTCGTACTCGGCGCGCACCTCTTCGGTTGAAGCAACCGCGACCAGGTCGTTGAGTGTGGGAACCGCGTAGCGCTGGGTAACTTCCGCCTCATACACCATGCCTGCATCGAACATTGCATCGACCAGCTCCCAGTAGGTAGTGGCTGGCAGAATGCGCAAACCCAGCTTCGCCACGGCATCGTCGACCACGTCATTGTGCCCAGGCTTGTAGGTTTCCGGGCTGGCCCGCTCGATCTTGTCATCCTTGCGCCGGTACGCCAGGTCGACCATGCGGCCGACGAAGTTGCTCATGCCTTCATAGGGCTTTTCACGTTCAGGCGGGGTAACCAGGATGGTCAGGAAGTTCTTGTTGAACTCGCGATCCTTGGGTAGCGGGTAACGTTGGCCCAACGGAGTGTCCAAGGGGTTGATGCAGTCCTTGCGGGCATTCTGCAAACGTTTGTACACCACCAGGTGGTGCAGCCGCTGTGGCAGGTTATCGCGCACCAGGTCGCAGAAACCGGACGAAGAAATACCGATATCGGTGATGCCGATGTAGGGCAACCCGGTCAGCCCTGGCATCAGGCACGACTCGAAGTGGTTGTTGTTCATCAGCACCGACTTGCCCGAACCGGGCTTGCCGGCGATCAGGGTGATCCACGTGGTCTGTTGCGATGAAAAGCGCTGGTACTTGAGGATTTTGCCATCCAGGCTGCGATAGATCGTCGAACCTTCCTGGAACGGCGAGGCCGGCCGCGTCAGCGGCAGCATGGCCACCGCATCGCCCAGCGGCGCGGCGGCCGGGTCGCCGAGGTGCTTGGTGGTCAGGGCCAGGCAGTTGGACTGAAATGCCTGCATCGGGTTACCGGTTCGCTCGATGAACACGGGCTGCCCCCAGGCTTCCAGGGTGCGCCAGAGCTTGGACTTGCGCAGGGCCAGTTCCTTCACGCCCTTCTCGTCCGGACTGGCCCAGGTCATCGCGGCCACTTGCAGCTTGACCATGCACTCACCATCACGCACCCGCTCGCGCAGTTCCTTGGTGGCAAGGTTGATGTTGCGGTTCTGTTCGGAGGTAACCGACAGCAACTGGGCGAACAGACTCTTCCAGGCCAGCACACTCATGCCGTCGGAAGACAGCATGAACGACACCGAGTACGGCAACGCGCGTGACACACCGTTTTCCTGGGTTTCCGCGCGGTTCAAGCTGTTGAACAAAGTGTTGAAGTATTGCGGCTCCGCTGGCGGAATCGACATGAGCAAGGGTGCGTACACACGCGAGCCAACCCGCACACTGGTCGGGTCTGGCAACAGGCTGGTGCGCTCGCCGCTCCCGATTTCAGCTGAAGTCACCATGATCTGGCTAGGCAGCGTAGGGTACATGAACTCGGACATGTCGCCGCTTCGCCCACTGGTCTTCCAACGCATGGGGATGGCACTGCCCGGGATATAAGGCTTCCAGGTACGCGGGGTGATGTCTGGGTTCACCTTGGCGCGGATGGCGCGAATGGCTTCGCTGACATCCAGTATATCCGCCGAGCAACCGAACTCGGGGGACGTCAGGTCTTCGGAGATCTTGGTGACGAAGGAAAGGTGGCGGTCCTTGAGATAGGAAATCGGCCGCAGCAGGTTCTGCGCCTCCGCGGTGGCCGGCCACTGCGACTGTTTCCTGAATTCGTTCAATGCCTCGCGCGCCATCGACCTTTCGGTCTGATCAAGCAGCGCAGGCCGCGACCAGAACACCAGGTAGCACTCTTCGTCATACACATACTGGGCGTACTTGCTCACCCCTTCGTTGATGAGGTGCCGCACGTTGAGGTTCAGCCGCTCGGCGGTGGCTGCCTGCTGCAGCGCGTTCTGCTCCAGCGGCGCGGTGGCATCCAGGTCCCGGCTGAAGACAATTTGCAGGTGATGGCCGCGCACCTTGAAGTACACCGAGAGCGACGCTTCCAACAGGCTGACCAGGCGCTCGAACTGCTCTCGGCCGAGCACGCTCTTGGTGCCATTGAAGCGCACGATGGATGCCAACGAACCGTCGTTGGCGACGATGGCCTGCCCACCATCAACGGTTTCCAGGTCGCAATAGTCCTGTACGTCAGCCTTGAGCTGGCTCAGCACTGTCAGGATCACCGCCTCGAGTTTGTTAAACATTTCCTTGTTCTCCCTTGCCAACGCTCTCAACGGCGAGACTGAGCAGTTGCTGGTGCAGCTGCATCAAACAAAATTCTTCAGTAACTGGCCGCTCAATACCGACCAGTTATCGGGTAGGAACAGCGAGCGGTTATGGGCCGCATAATATTCAAGTTGGCCATCTTTGAAGGCGTTCTTGGTGGGAAACAGCCGCAGGGGCGCCAGCCATTGGGCGCGCTTGGCATAATCTTCATCGCTGACCAGTTGTTTGCTCGCGAGTGTTTCCGCCACACTCAGCACGGTAACCACTTCGCCACCAAATATTGCTTTGAGCGTGTCATTGCCACGAAACTTGAAAGCTGCCAGCAGGCTGGCAAACTTCTCATTGACCGCAACGTTATCCAGTAATTCGTTCACGTAGATACAGCGGGCAATATGGTTGATCTCGGTTTGCGTCAGCTCCTGGACGGCGACGAAAAAACCGGTGTCATTCATGGCGCAGGCGCCGAGGTGATGAACCTGACGGCACAGGTTGCACGCCGTCACCAGGTTTTCCTTGGTGCAGTTATCGGGGTTGCCATCCAGGGCATGAAGCTCCTGATACTTGGCAGACTTGAACCCGCAGTAGCGACAGGTGTAGTTGTCGCGCTGCCACACCGAAGTGCGAAGCTTGCTGTACTCGGCGCTGAACAGTTTGCGTTGGTCATCATCAGAGCGCCACAGCGGCCGGCGCACACCAAAGACTGGTTGATTGGCCGTTCGGCAGAGATAACCACCCGACAGGGTGGGCACCGTGTGCTCCCCCCGCGCAGAAGCGTTTGTTTGGCTCACGTCCGAATACCCCCGAAACTGTGCTTGAAATGCGGGGCTTTGCGCCCCGCCTTGGAGTCAACGACGCAGGTTCAGTTGACCAGCGTGTTGCGCATGATCCACATCACAGTACCGACACCCGCCATCAGGCCGCCGATGAACAGGCCGACAATGGCCGACATCGGCTTCTCACGCTCATCTTTGGAGGCTTTCCACAGGGTGTACAGGGAGATGGCGACCACCACGAAACCACCTACCGAAACCAGCGAGATCAGCAGCGTGGCGCCGCCCTGAGCAGTGTCATCGATGTTGGTCATGACGTCGCTGGCGGTTTTGCCGCCAGACTTGTCCTGGGTCAGGTCGGTTTTGTCGATGGCAAACGCCGAGGGCGCCGCCAGAGCACCGATCACAGCGGTGGTTGCACGAACTTTGGCCGAATCGTACGCAGCTTTCAGAGTTTTGAGTGCTTTCATGAGTGACGCTCCTTGTATTTCATATTTCAAAAAGCCGTTACGACCACGGCGTGAATAGGCCAACCAGATTGAATCCGATTGTGTTGTTGAGTACATCGCTGAACCACTTGAAGTTCCACGCCAGCACACCCCCGATAATCCAACCAAAGGCAGTACCGAGGCCGGCTTGAGTTTGGTTGTTGTAATAACCGTTTATCGTCAACCACCCTTTCACCATGGCGATGAAACCAACAACCTGCATAATGCCGAGCAGTGCCAACGTCGCCAGTTGTGCCTGCTCTTGCAATGTGGTGCCGGTCGAGGAATACGACAACATGCGCGAGTTTGCATAATCCCCGGTCAGGGTGCGCGACATGATGCCCATCCATTCCAGCGTACCGATCGCCAGCAAGATAGAGCCGATCACCAACTGCACACAGGCAGAGCCGATAGAAAAGCGCTGTCGCCCTGCCACATATTTCAATGCATTGTCATGGGTAACACCCCATAACTCGATCAACGCCGCGCCGGTCAGATAGAGACCGATGAGCACGGCAATTCCCTGGCACATCATGATCGCCGTGGGGATGACTTTCCCGACATTGACCATTACATCCACTAGATCGGCAAATCCGGCTGCCATGACAACGTTCCTGTTTAAAGAGCGGGTGAAGTAACGACGATGCCGCTGTCGCGATCGACCGCCAGTACTTTCAGTTCACGCTGGGCCGGCGGCAACGGGTCTCCGGCCTTGACGCTGTCTTCACCTTCGCCGTGCTTGACCCAGGCCCGGTGCCCAACCACCGCCTGCACCTTGTAACCCGTGGATTGGGGGATCGGGTGCGCACGTTTGGCATAACTTTGTGCGGCAGCTGGCGCCGGCTCCCTGCGCGGGGGCTTGATCACCTCGACATGCTGGCGGCTGTTCTCGTACGCCCCCATACGTTGCTGCAGGCTCGACAGGGTGGTATCCAGGGCTTTGATCTGGCTCAGCAACAGCTGGGTACTGCGCTGCGATTCCTCACGGACGATCTTCAGCTGCTTTTCGCTGTTTTCCTGAGCCTGCAGCGCCGCCTGGGCCTGCTCACGGGACTTGGCCAGCTCAATGCTCAGCACATCCATGCGTGCCGGCTGCGCCATTTGTGCCTGGCTCTGCGTCACGCGCTTGGCCTTTGCCGCGGGCGAGGAAGTCGCCTTGATCACGACCACGGCGAGCACGATGAGCGCCAGGAAGCTGCCGGCGAAAACGCCGATGAGTTTTCCGAACGACCAGTTCTTCATGTCGAACTCCTTATCGAGATTGATCGTGAACGTCTTGCAGGAAGAACAGGCCAAAGCCTTTGTTCGCAGGCGTTGCATAGGTGGCCGGGCGGTTGAAGCCACGGCGCACTTCCGAAGCGATCGCGGTGCCCATTTCCCCCACCGACGAGCCGATCACCTGCTTGGTCGAAGGCTCGGTAGTGGTCTGCGCCACCACACCACTCGGGCTGATGACCGTGGTTCCCGCCGTCTGCTGATAAGCACGCCCATAGCCCGACAGCAGCGAAGCCGCCCCCAGGGCGAAGTAGCGCTCCATGGTGTGGTGATCCTTGGTCTCGGCAATGCCCTGCTTGGCATCATCCTCACGCAGTGCCACAGCGCTGATGCGCATCGTCGGGCGAGGGTCGTTCACCGGCGGCGCGAGAATGGTGAACTTGACGCGGATGTTGTCCGGGGCCTGCTCGATCTTGCCGATCAGCTTCGAACCATTCCACTTGCCACCGCGAATGGTGGCCAGTACATCGCCGCCATCATCGGTGTTGATCTCGGAGTCCAGCGTGGCATACATGATGGTGCCGGTCTTGATCAGCATGGTCCGGTCGGTGTCACCCACAGCCTCAATGGCATTGGGATCCTTGTCGTCCTTGGTGGCGCGTGCCGCAGTGGCCATCGCACTGCTGGCGGGGCGTTCGACCGGGTAGTAGCTGACGGTGCTGAAGCTGCTTTTCTCCGCGAAGCCTTTAGCGCTCTCCGATTCGCCCATCAACTGCTTGATCGACTTCAGCGTTTCGCTTTTCAGCTCACTGACATATTGGTCGCGTTGCTCCTCGGCTTTTTTCAGCTCCTCTTCCAGACGCCTGCGTTCCTGCTCAAGCGCCTGAGCGTTGGCTGCCCCGGGCTGCTGCGCAACTTGCAGGGTTTGACGCGGCGGTTGGCCAGCACCGATGTAAATCTCGGGCTGCTGCTGGCTGCCATCAACGTACGGCTGCCCTGGGACATTGAACTGAGCACTCTGGCCACGGGCAGCGTCCCTGCCCGTGGACTGCACGATGTTGGGGTCGAAGCCAGGCTGGTATGACATCCCGCGTTCGGCTGCCTGCTCGGCCTCCAGTGAGCTGCGCTGCGCACGGCGCTCTGCTTCGGTCGCGGAGATAGGGTCGATCGAGACTTCGGGTTGCGGCGCATTCGGCACGTCCACCGTGGACGCCTTGCCAGTGGGCGCGCTTTTCGAAGACATGCCGTTGTAAGCCAGGGCGCCTAACGCGAGCACGACCAACCCGGCAGCAATCAGCGAGACCTTGCCAACACCAGAACCGAACACCGCCTGCAGGTTGCGCCGCATCTCATCGGACTTGCGTGCCTTGTTCCCCTGCTCGCCGGCTTCCCCGTGGCGCTCGGCGACCAAGTGCTCGTCCTCTTCATCGAAGCCAGAGTCGTTCGGCGGCATGTTGTTATCACTCATTGCAGATTCCCTTGCTCGATGAAGACGGTTACGGCCTGCCCGCCAGTCGTGAACGTGACACTGTTCTGCAGCCCTGCGTAGCGATACACCGCCACACCGGTGGTGCTCCGCGCAGCGTTGGTGTAAGCCGGGTATTGCGCGTCAGCCTTGGCTTTCACGTACATGTTCGGGCCATAACTCCAGGCTTCCACGCCTTCCAGGCCGGTCACTTTCAGGCGGTTGGCCTCTTTCGGCGGAACGCCATCCAGGAAGTAAGTCAGCGCTTCGTCAATCGACGGCATGCGCAGCATTGCCACACTCGCCGCCGCGTCCGGGTTGCGGCCCGGCACCTTGGCATCGACCCGCATGTCCACTTCTTCCTGCCCGGCAGCGAGGATGAGGATGATCGGTGTTGCCAGGCCGCGCAGGGTCACGGTGACATTGCCATAGGCCGCTGCAGTGGCAGGGTCCAGGGTCAGGATGTTGGTCGGCGCGGCTGTGCCGTTCTGACCGCCCTGCGCGCCCTGCTCGCGACCGTCACTGAACAGTTCGCGGTTGATCGACACGTTCTGGATCATCCATGGCTGACCGGCATAGTCGGAGAACACGATCGACGACTGCTGGCCCTTGCTCAGGCGCACGATAGGTGGCGACACGCCTGGGTCTAGGTTCAGCGCAAGTGTGCGAGTCACCGGTTTGGGCGGGCTGACATAGGCCGTGGCCTTCTGCTTTTCCCGTTCCAGCCACAGCTGCTTGATCAACTCGACTTGCGACGATGTCAGTTGCGAGTCGTGCACGTCGTTGACGGTGTCGCTGATGACATCCTCCGGGCGCGGATAGACCACTTGAGCCGCACTGGACACTTGCCGGCCAAGACCATTCATCGGCGGCTGGGGGGGAGCCTCGCTGCCGTGCGCGGCGCCGACCTGCCCTGGGCCACCCTCAGGGGGCGGCGCAACCTGCGCCTCGTCGGCAAAAGCAGGCAAAGCGATAGCGCTCGCAAGCAACGATGCGATCAGATGCTTCTTCATGGTCACTTCCTTGAGGTGTACGGCGACAGCTGAACAGAATCGACGGCAATGCCTTTGGTGTTGGTGGCCGAGGCGGGGATCTGGACGATGGTCACGGCGGCGAGGAAGTCCTGGCGCGAACGCGGTTGCTGGTCGCCGCCTACATAGAACTCGATGGCAATCGGGACCTGCACCAGCCAGTAATTCTGCCCAGTGGCCAGGACACCGGCCTCTTCGACCTGAGCAACCTGGGTCGCCATGGCGCGCAGAATCATCCGGCCCTTGAGCACGCGCTCCAGGTTACCGGAGTCATCCAGCGTTTTGAGGAAGGCCTTGCGCCCCTCGTCGGTGTACCAGCGGGCACCCGCAGCATTGAGGTTGGAACGGTAGTTCACATAGTCGTAGGAATACGAATTGACCACCGCATCCTTGGCGTACTCAGCCAACGTTGCCGGGGTCACCCGCGGGTTGCTTTCGGTCGAGACTTCACAGATTGCGTGGTTATCCGTGGTGGGGATCCAGCGGTACTTCGGGTACCAGAACACCACCGCAGCGATGGTTACCCCAAACACGCAGGTCAGCGCCAACAGTTGCCCCCACACGCGCTTGTTGCGACGTTTGAGGTCAAGGCATTCGAGCTGCAGGCGCTTCACTTCACGGACAGTGGCTGCGGCTTCACCAGGCGTTTCATCCAGCGCCAGTTCCAGCAGCTTGTCTTCGTCGGTGCCCTGCCGAGCCTCCTGCGCTTCACCACCAGGGGTTCCGTGTTGGGTTTCCTTACTCGACATTGCGGATTTCCCCTGTCGTTCCGTCGTAAATGCAAATCGAGTCGGTTCCGTCATAGAACACGACATTTTCAAAATTGGTTTGCGTCACCAGCCAGATGGCAGCAACCGCAACTAACGGCAGCAGCCCTATGCACGCCCACTCGCCAACGTTCAGCAATACACCCAGCAAACGGTTGTACCGCCGCAATGCTCGAACATCCACATCCGCGCCTGCACCGCTGCCCCATGACGTGTTCATAGCCCCCAGATCATCCATATCCTGCTCCATGCGGCGGCATTTTCATCCAAAACTTAGAAAGCTGCAACAGCGAAATTTTGACAGATTGGGATAATAGCTGCAATGTGCGACGCATTTTGACACGCAGGTGACTGCCCCTTTGACACCTAAATAGCTAAGCGAAGGCCGGCACGAAGGCCTAGCCACCCTAAAGCAGTACGATAATTCGCTCAAAATACCCAATAAAAACAGGTTATTAGGTGCCACACGGCAGAGCTGGCCTACGCGAAAGCTACCCGTCAAGCGGAATTCGAAAAATAGAGCAGAGGCGATAATTTCGATGCTTAGCCCCCCCTCATAGCAGCCCTATACCGGGGCGAATCGAAGGTGCCAGACCCGGCTATCAAAAAGCCTTGAATGCCTTGTAATTCGTGGCTTTGATCAGTATTTTGCTAGGTACGCAGAAAGGTTGACGCCGAAACGTTCAAACGTGGCTTTGGTGGGAAAAAACAGGCCAAAAAGGCGCGGAATGGAAGGGCAGCGCCTAGGTGAGATGCGTAAAATACGTTTTTTAACTTTATGCACAACTTTCCGTGATAGCGGCTTTTTGATATCACATTGCCATCACTCTGTGCAGTCATTTGCCACCGGCTTCACTCGAGCACCCTGATAGGGTCGCAGCGCATCAAGCGGCAGCTTTGCCCAGCGCAAAAAACAAAAGGCACCTATCCATAGGTGCCTTCTGCCTTGACCCCGGGTGAACCCACTCACCCCATCGACCGCGCCCCTACCGGTTGCGCATGGCCCCGCGAAGTCACGATGCCCAGGAAGGAGATCACAATCGCCAGCCCCAATGTGGAGCTCACCTCCGCGCGGTGCTCAGGCGTGTACATCATGACCGCCAGCGCCCCACCAATGAAAATGATCACCGCCCAGGTCAGGTACGGGAACAGCCACATGCGGAACTTCAGCTCGGTGTTCTCCCGCTCCAGGCGGCGGCGCATGCGCAGCTGCGAGATGGCAATGACCATGTACACCAGCAAGGCAATGGCGCCAGAGCTGGCCAGCAGGAACTCGAACACACCCTTGGGCGCAAAGTAGTTGAGGATGGCGATGGCGGCCCCGATCAGGGTGCTGCCAAACACCGCCGCACGCGGCACGCCAACCTTGGAGGTCTTGTTCAGGAAGGCCGGGGCGTCACCGCGCTTGGCCAGCGAGTACATCATCCGCGATGCGATGTAGATCGACGAATTCATGCAACTGGTTACCGCCACCAGCACCACCAGGTCGACCATCAATGCCGCGTTGGGGATGTTCATGATTTCCAGCGCACGTTGGTACGAGCCCACCACCGCCAGCTGCGGATCGTTCCACGGCACCACCGAGATGATCACGAAGATCGACAGGATGTAGAAGGTACTGATGCGCCAGATCACCGAGCGGGTAGCCTTGGCGATGTTGCGCGACGGGTCACTGGACTCGGAAGCCGCAATGGTCACGGCTTCGGTGCCGATGAAGCTGAACATCACGGTAATGAACGCCCCGACCACAGCCGGCCAGCCATTGGGCGCAAAACCGCCGTAGTCAGCCATCAGCCCGCTCAGACCGCTGACTTCGCGGTTGGGCAGCCAGCCCATCAGCGCGGCAAAGCCCAGGCCGATGAAACCGAGAATGGCCGTGACCTTGAGGATGGCGAACCAGAACTCGAACTCGCCGTACTTGGCCACGCTGAACAGGTTGGTGCCGGCCAGCAACAGCACCGAGGCCAAGGCGAAGATCCAGCTGTCCACCTGGGGGAACCAGGCGTTCAGCACATGCCCGGCGGCCAGCGCCTCGATCGGAATGACCAGTACCCAGAACCACCAGTACAACCAGCCGATGGTGTAGCCGGCCCAGCGGCCGATGGCCTGGTCGGCGTAGGTGGAAAACGATCCGGTGTCAGGATGCGCCACGGCCATTTCGCCGAGCATGCGCATGACCAGAACCACCAGGGTTCCGGCTACGAAATAGGAAATTATGGTGGCTGGGCCGGCTGCCGCAATGGCGTGGCCAGAGCCGACGAAAAGTCCGGCGCCGATGATGCCGGCGATAGACAGCATCGTTACGTGTCGTGGCTTGAAACCTTGTGCAAGGTTGCCATCAGATCCCACGGTGTTCATTGATGTTGTTCTCTTTTTGCTGACACAAGGATGGACGGGCAGGCGTAGGCGAAAATAGCTCCTTTGAGTTGGGTAGGTCGACACAATGCTCGCATGCTGTTGTTGATATTTGGCACGCGTCACAGCGCAAGGTGTCAGTGCGGTTCGGGCTTCATTTAAGCCCCGCAGGGCGGTGGGAAATTACACGAGAACGCCCCGGAACTGTTCGATCACGACAGGGCATTTCCCTTGGCGCCAGATGTCGCGCATGGCATGCCCAATCGCGCCATCGGGCCGTTGGGTGCTTTTGTTTTTCACTTCGTTGTGTATGGCCTGTACCGGCCCTATCGCCGGCAAGCCGGCTCCCACCTCGATCGCATCGGCTTCAAATCCTGTGCAATCCCTGTGGGAGCGGGCAAGCCCGCGAAGAGGCCAGCAGCCTTAACGCACCAGGCAAGGCCGCTTGTTATCAAAGCGCCAACCCGGAATCAGGAACTGCATTGCCACGCTGTCATCCCGCGCCCCCAACCCCATGTTGCGGTAGCACTCGTGGGCCTTGGCCAGTTGATCCTCATCCAGCTCCACCCCCAACCCCGGCCGCGCCGGCACATGCACATGGCCGTCGACAATGCGCAGCGGCTCACGGGTCAGGCGCTGGCCGTCCTGCCAGATCCAGTGGGTGTCGATCGCGGTGATCTCACCCGGCGCGGCAGCCGCCACCTGGGTAAACATCGCCAGCGAAATATCGAAGTGGTTGTTGGAGTGCGAACCCCAGGTAAGCCCCCAGTCGTTGCACATCTGCGCCACCCTCACCGAGCCCTGCAAGGTCCAGAAATGCGGGTCGGCCAGCGGAATGTCCACCGACTGCAACTGGATCGCATGGCCCATCTGCCGCCAGTCGGTGGCGATCATGTTGGTAGCCGTGGGCAAACCCGTAGCGCGACGGAACTCGGCCATCACCTCGCGGCCCGAGTAGCCGTTCTCGGCGCCGCACGGGTCTTCGGCATACGCCAGCACATCATGCTTGTCGCGGCACAGGGCGATGGCCTCCTTGAGTGACCAGGTCCCGTTGGGGTCCAGGGTGATGCGCGCTTCTGGGAAGCGTTCGGCCAGCGCCGTCACTGCTTCCATTTCTTCTGCCCCCCGCAGCACGCCGCCCTTGAGCTTGAAGTCGCTGAAGCCGTAACGCTGCTTGGCCGCTTCGGCCAGGCGCACAACCGCCTCGGGCGTCAGGGCCTTTTCATGCCGCACACGGAACCAGTCGTCGTCACTGTCCGCTTCGTTGCGGTAAGCCAGGTCGGTCTGCTGGCGGTCGCCGATGTAGAACAGGTAGCCCAGCATCTTCACCGCATCACGTTGCTGGCCCTCGCCCAACAGTGCCGCCATGGGCACATTCAGGTGCTGGCCGAGCAGGTCGAGCAGCGCCGACTCGATGGCCGTCACAGCATGCACGGTGATGCGCAGGTCGAAGGTCTGCAGGCCGCGGCCCGCCGAGTCGCGGCTGGCGAACGTCTGGCGCATGGCATTGAGCACGCGCTGGTAGTGACCGATCGGCTGGCCTACTACCAGGCTGCGGGCGTCTTCCAGGGTCTGGCGAATGCTCTCGCCACCCGGCACTTCGCCAAGCCCCGTGTTGCCCGCGCTGTCCCGCAGTACCACCACGTTACGGGTAAAGAACGGGCCATGTGCACCACTGAGGTTGAGCAGCATGCTGTCGTGGCCAGCCACCGGAATCACGCGCAGGTCGGTGACCACCGGGGTGCTGGTGTGAACGGCGGGTGTTGTCTGCATATTCATGGTTGTCGTCTCGCAGTCGTCAGTGGGTCTGGCCCAGGGCCGCGGGGCCCTTCAGGCTATCGGAAGGTGCGCCCTTGGGGCGTGTACGCACGAAGAAGATGGCAATTGCCGCCAGCACCGAAGTCACCGCCAGGCCATACAACCCGCCCTGGATCGAGCCGGTCTGCTGCTCCAGCAGGCCGAACGTGGTGGGGGCAACGAAGCCGCCGAGGTTGCCGACCGAGTTGACCAGGGCTATCACCGCCGCCGCGATGCGAGCATCCAGGTAGCCCTGCGGGATCGGCCAGAACAGTGACGAGGCCGACTTGAAGCCGATGGCGGCAAAGCACACGGCGACAAAGGCGAATACCGGCCCGCCGGTGGTGGACATGAACATGCCGATGGCCGCGACCACCAAGGCGCCTGCCACCCAGGCCTGCTGGAACTTCCAGCGTGCAGAACCGGCAGCGAAGGCATACATTGCCAGGATCGAGATCAGCCACGGAATGGAGTTGAGGAAGCCGACCTGCAAGTCGCTGAGGTCGCCCATGCGCTTGATGATGCTCGGCAGCCAGAAGGTGGCCGCGTAGATGGTCAGCTGGATGCAGAAGTAGATCAGGCAGAACAGGACGATCTGGCGGTCCTTGAGCAGGCTCCAGGCCGACGGCTTGGCCGCACCCAGCGCCTCGCGCGCTTGCTGTTCACGGTCGATGGTCGCGACCAGCGCACCCTGCTCGGCCTGGCTCAGCCACTTGGCGTCCTGCGGTTTGGAGTCGAGCCAGAAGAACACGAAGAAGCACAACGCCACCGAGGCCATGCCTTCGATGAACAGCATCCACTGCCAGCCGTGCAGGCCGAGCCCCTGGATTTGCATCAAAGCCCCGGCCAAGGGGCCGGAAATCAGCGAAGCCAGCGCCGATCCGCTGAGAAAAATGGCGATTGCCTTGCCGCGCTCGGCCGCCGGCAACCAGCGGGTGAAGTAATAGATCACCCCAGGGAAGAAGCCCGCTTCGGCCACGCCGAGCAGAAAGCGCAGTACATAGAACTGGGTTTCGTTCTGCACGAAGGCCATGGCCGTGGCCACCAGCCCCCAAGTGAACATGATGCGGGTCAGCCACAAGCGGGCACCCACCTTCTGCAGCAGCATGTTCGAAGGCACTTCGAACAGCGCGTAGCCGATGAAGAACAGCCCGGCACCAAAGCCAAAGGCCGCAGCGCTGATGCCCAGGTCGCTTTCCAGGTGCGGGCGGACGAAGCCGATGTTGACGCGGTCCAGGTAGTTGACGATGAACATGATGACGAACAGCGGCAGCACGTGGCGCTTGACCTTGGCCACGGCGCTGGCCAACGCGTCGCCTTCATTCCGGGCAGACGGAGCGAGGGTGTCGTTCACAGGTGAATCTCCCACTAGTTGTTTTTGTGCGGGTCGGGGTTGTCTGACATGGCAGTGGGGATGAGCATAGGCCCCGAGAGGTTGTACGACAAGATTAACAACATCGCTAAAATGGCAAAATACAAGCTACAATAACGCCAATTTGTCTCGATCTTGCAAAAACAGCCGTGCTAAGTTCACCCTTGCCTGGCGAAAAATTGGGTAAAAATTATTTTTATCAATTAACTTGTCATACAAGTACAAAAAGAGATGGACCACAGCATGCTTCCAGATCACGCGCACAAACGCGGCCACAGCCGCGCACATGACCTGGTCTCCAGCCTGACCCGGCAGATTCTCCTGGGCACCTTCAAGCCCGGCGACAAACTGCCGTCGGAGAACGCCTTGGTACGCGAGCATGGGGTCAGCCGCACGGTGGTTCGCGAAGCCTTGTCGAAGTTGCAGGCCTCGGGGCTGGTGGAACCGCGCCACGGTATCGGCACCTTCGTGATGGCGCGCCAAGCCCAGGCCGGGTTGCGCGTTGCAGCGGAAAGCGCAGCGAATGTGCGCGACTTGCTGGAGCTGCGGATTGGCCTGGAAGGCCAGGCCGCCGCGCTGGCAGCGCTACGCCGCGATGAAGGGCAGTTGGCGCGCATGCGCCAGGCACTGGATGACTACCAGGACCTGGCGGCGGCAGGTGACAGCTGCATCGAGGCCGACCGGCGTTTTCACCTGCTGATTGCCGAAGCCACCGGCAACCTGTATTTCACCGAGATGCTGCTGCAGCTGGGCAACGGCTTGATTCCGCGCAACCGCATGGCCCAAGCCGAGCGCAGTGGGTCGAAGATGGCAGCGCAGGCATACCTGGCCAACCTGGAGCACGAGGCAATCCTCAATGCCATCCGCCGGCAAGACCCGGATGCAGCACGCGCGGCGGTGTGCCTGCACCTGTCCAACAGCCGCGACCGGCTGCTACCGGATTGACAGGCAACTGCGGCACAGCAGCCCCGGCGCTTACCAGGTCAGGCAGATCTTGCCGAAATGCCGGTTGCTCTCCTGGTAACGGAACGCGTCGACGATCTGCTCCAGCTCGAAGTGCTTGTCCACTACCGGCCGCAAACCGTTGGCATCAATGGCCCGCACCATCGCCTGCTGCTGCGCCCGGCTGCCGACCAGCACCCCTTGCAGGCGAATCTGCCGCACCAATGCCTGCACCAACGGCAGTTGCCCGGCCACGCCAGTAAGAATGCCGATCAACGACACATGCCCGCCGATCCGCGCAGCGATCATCGACTGCTCCAGGGTAGCCGGGCCACCCACCTCGATCACGTGATCGACACCGCGGTTAGCAGTCAGCTCGCGCACTTTCTCACCCCACGCCGGGGTGCGCTTGTAGTTGATCAAGTGGTCGGCGCCCAAGGCCTTGAGCCGCTCCAGCTTGGCATCGCTGGACGAGGTGGCGATCACCGTGGCACCCGCCAGCTTGGCGAACTGCAGGGCGAAGATCGACACGCCACCGGTGCCCTGCACCAGCACCGTGTCGCCCGGTTTGAGGTGGTCGTCGCACATCAGCGCGCGCCAGGCGGTCAGGCCGGCCGTGGTCAGGGTGGCGGCTTCGGCATGGCTGAAGCCCGAAGGTGCCAGGGTAAACGCGGTGGCACGGGCGGTGACCTGTTCGCGGGCGTAGCCATCGATGCCGTCACCCGGCACCCGGGCAAAGCCTTCGACATTGGCCTGGCCATCGAGCCAGTCCGGGAAGAACGTACTGACGACACTGTCGCCGACCTGAAACTCGCTGACGCCGGCACCTACGGCAACGACTTCGCCCGCACCGTCGGCCATGGGGATGCGCCGCTCACTCGGCCCCCACATGCCACTCACCACGGCGAAGTCGTGGTAGTTCAGGGAGCTGGCGTGCAGGCGCACGGTGATCTCGCCGGCCTGGGGGGCCGCAGCCTCGCTGCTGCCGACCTCGACCTTGTCGTAGCCGCCGCCAGGTTGAACGTAGATGGCCTTGCTGGTCATGGGTTGGGTCTCCGTATCAACGTCAGGAATGGGAATGAGCATAGACAGGTCTATGGGTTGCAAAAGCTGCCACGGGCTTTGCAGAAGCGGCCTTGTGTCGCGATCGAGCTGCGCAGGGCGCGCACCCTCTACTCAGCCCAGCATCACCTTCAAGGCCCGACAATCGACCGCGTGCCAATCCACCAGTTGCGGCCATGGGTTATCGGGCACATTCACCAATATCGTGCGTGCCCCCGCTGCGCGCCCGCAGTCCAGGTCAAAACGGTAGTCACCCACCATCACCAGCTCGCTCGGCGCCACGCCCCAGGCCGCGGCAATCTTCAGCAACCCATCCGGGCTCGGCTTCGGTGCCGCCTCGTCACGCCCGAGCACATGCTCTACCGGGAAGCAGTCCGCCAGGCCTATCGCTTCCAGCGTTACATGGGCCAGTTCCCGCGCATTGCGGGTGAGTATCCCCAACCGGCAACCACGCGCAGCCAGTTCGCGCACCAGTTCAACCGCCCCGGTCGCCGCGGTGGAGGCCTCCGCCAGCTCACGCTCATGCTCCAGCAGCCAGGCATGCTTGGCCGCGGCTTCGTCGGCTGGCAAAGCCGCCAGGTGGGTAAGGATGTCGTCCTCGGCAGGGATACCCAGCGCCTCCCGGATGGCGGCAAAGTCATGCACTGCCACCGTCAGGGTGCCGTCCATGTCGAACACCCAGTTGCGCACCTGCTGCAGGCTCATGCCCAGTCCTTGCGGTGACGAATCAGGCCTTCCTGGCTCGACGATGCCACCAGTTGCCCGGCCTGGTTGAAAATGCTGCCGCGGCAGAAGCCACGGGAATTCCCTGCCCACGGGCTATCGGTGGCATACAGCAGCCACTGGTCGGCACGCAGGTTGCCGTGGAACCACAGCGAATGGTCGAGGCTGGCGATCTGCATGTCACGCTGCCAAACCGACTTGCCATGGGGCACCAGCGCAGTGGTGAGCAGGCCGAAGTCCGAGGCGTAGGCCAGCAGGTACTTGTGCAGGGCGGGCACGTCGGGCAGGTTGCCGTCGGCGCGGAACCACGCATATTTCACCGGATCGCCTGGCTTGGGGTTGAACGGGTCACGCTCGGTGACCGGGCGAATCTCGATTGGCTTGGCGCACAGCACCTTGTCGCGGATGCGTTCAGGCAGATGGTCTGCCATGGCACGCGCCAGTTCCACTTCGGTAGGCAGGTTTTCCGGGCCGACCACGTCGGGCATCTGCGCCTGGTGGGCGAAGCCTTCCTCGTCGTACTGGAACGAAGCGCTACAGGTGAAAATGGTCTGGCCCTTCTGGATCGCCGTCACCCGCCGGGTACTGAAGCTGCCGCCATCACGCACACGGTCCACCGAGTACACCACCGGCAGGCTGGCGTCCCCCGGGCGCAGGAAATAACCATGCAGCGAGTGCACATGGCGCGCGTCTTCGACCGTCTGGCTGGCTGCCGACAACGACTGGCCCAGCACCTGGCCGCCGTACAGCTGGCGGAAGCCCAGGTCTTGGCTGCGCCCACGGAACAGGTTCTCCTCGATGGCTTCGAGGCTCAACAGGTCGACCAGGTCGTCCAACACATGACTCATTGGGGCATCTCCGTAGAAGCGAGCCTTGCTCGCGCTGCGCCGCCTGGGCGGCGCTCGAACTCACAGGCGCCGAACCCCTAGCGGCCCAGCGCCCTTTCAATGGGCAAATAATACAGCGTTTGCCATTCGCACCGAGCATGGCTGTGCATTCAGGCGCGCAGGGTGTGTTCCCAGTGCGCACGGTCGATGCGGTACAGCACATGCGGGCGTAGCGGGTGGCCTGCGGGCAGGCGCGGGTGCTCGAAGCTGCCGCGCAGGTCTTGCTGCATGCCGATGGCCTGCATCACCTTCTGCGATGGCAAGTTACTTTCGGCAGTGAACGACACCACCTCGTTCAGGCGCAATTGGGCGAACGCACAGCGCAGGCAGGTCCACGCGGCTTCGCTGGCAAAACCCAGCCCCCAGTGGCGCCGGGCCAGGCGCCAGCCAATCTCCACGGCTGGCGCGAAATCGGCGTCAAAGTTTACCTGCAGCAAGCCGGTCATGCCGATGAATGCACCGCTGTCCTTGCGCTCCAGCGCCCACAAACCAAAACCGTATTCGTTGAAGTGCCCGCGTATCCGGCCAATCAGCGCGGCAGCTTCAAGGCGTGTGAGCGGTGCCGGGAAGTAGCGCATCACCTGCGGGTCGGCACACAGCGCCGCAAATTCACGCAGGTCATCGTCGTGCCATTGGCGCAGCACCAGCCTTGCGCTTTCCAGTTGAAGGGTGGAGGTCATCGGGCCTGCTCCGGTTTTGCCGAATTACAGTCTACAGCGTAGGCGCCGGCGCGGTGTTCACCCAACGGGCCGCAACCGAATGCAATTTTCACACACCCTTCACCGGCGCCCGACAGCTCGCTTAGCAAAATGCCGCCATCACTGCCGTGCCCGCCACGGCCCTGTCACTGGAGCAACGCATGCTATCGAGCAATACCCTGGGGCACCCTGCCATTCACGCCCGGCGCAAACGGCGCCTGTCTCGCAAAGCCCTTGGTGCCGCCCTTGGCTTGTGCATGGTCGTGGCGGCCTTGACCACCTGGCTGGCGACGAGGACGCATATCGTGGACCTTGGCAACGAGCAACAACTGAGTGACAGCGGCCTGCTGCAGAACTGGGCCGAGGGTGCCGTGATCGTGATGATCCGCCACGCCGAACGCTGCGACAGCGCCCCGGGCCCGTGCCTGGACGACCCCACCGGCATCACCGTGGCCGGCAGCCAGGCGGCCACACGGGTGGGCCAAGGCTTGCACCAACTGGGCCTGGCCAACACCGACCTGCTCAGCAGCCCGAAACTGCGCACCCGGCAAACCGCGCACTTCATCCTCGGCCAGGCGGTGGCCAGCGAAGACTGGCTGGAAAGCTGCGACAGCCAGTTCGCCAGCGATGCACTGGCGCACAAACGTGCCGGGCACAACCTGGTGCTGGTGACCCATAACGGCTGCATCGATCACTTCGCCCGCCAGCAGCACGTGGCCGGCGGCGAGCGCGAAAGCGCCTACGCCAGCGCGCTGTTCGTTTCGGTGGACGGCAACGGCAAGGCACGCATCCTCGGCCGCCTGAATGAGCCCGACTGGCAGCGGGTGCTGGCCAGCGCCGCAAAATAGCAGTGGCCTGCTCGGGCCTCATCGCCGGCAAGCCACACAGGCGCTGTGGCAAACACCTGTCAGCCCTGATGCGGTCCCTGTGGGAGATTCTATGGTTCCTGGCAAGGGTAGCCGGAGCATCTTCAGCGCCTGTGAGATCGAGCGCCGCCCGCGCGGCGCATCGCGAGCTGCGCTCGCTCCTACGTTTGTTTCGGGCCAGTAACCCCTGTGCCAGATGCGCGCGGACGCCTTGTTCGTACGACGCGATTTTGAGGCATGCGCCAAGGCGTTCGCGCGCGAATCCCACAGGAATAATTGGCCCGAAACAAACGTAGGAGCGAGCGCAGCTCGCGATGCGCCGCGCGGGCGGCGCTCGCTCTAACAGGCGCTGCATACCTTGTGGCAAACACCTGTCAGCCCTGATGCGGTCCCTGTGGGAGCCGGCTTGCCGGCGATTGGGCAGCAAAGCTGCCCCGGCCATGGCAAGATCAGCACTGGCCCTGACCGCGACCTCCCCCATGCCGTTGCCGCTGATCTACCACGAAGACTACAGCCCGGAGTTCCCTGCCGAGCACCGCTTCCCGATGGACAAGTTCCGCCTGCTGCACGACCACCTGGTCGACAGTGGGCTGACCACCGACCAGGCCTTGCTGCGCCCAGACATCTGCCCCAACGATATCCTCGCCCTGGCCCACGACCGCGACTACATCGCACGCTACATGAATGGCGAGCTGTCCCGCGAAGACCAGCGTCGCCTCGGCCTGCCCTGGAGCGAAGCCTTGGCCCGGCGCACCGTACGGGCCGTGGGCGGCTCGCTGCTGACGGCCGAACTGGCGCTGCAGCATGGCGTTGCCTGCCACCTGGCCGGTGGCACCCACCATGCCCACTACGACCACCCTGCCGGCTTCTGCATCTTCAATGACCTGGCAGTGATCAGCCGCTACCTGCTGGAGGCCGGCCGTGTCCAGCGGGTGCTGATCTTCGATTGCGACGTGCACCAGGGCGACGGCACCGCACGCATCCTGCACGATACCCCGGAGGCCATCACGGTCTCGCTGCACTGCGAACAGAACTTCCCGGCACGCAAGGCCCACAGCGATTGGGACATTCCCCTGCCGCGGGGCATGGGCGACAACGCCTATCTGAACGTGGTGGACGACACCCTCAACTACCTGCTGCCGCTGTATCAACCCGACCTGGTGCTGTACGACGCCGGCGTCGATGTGCACAAGGACGACGCGCTGGGCTACCTGCAACTGACGGACGCCGGCGTGGCCGCCCGCGACGAGGCCGTGCTGCGCCACTGCCTGGGCCGCGATATTGCGGTAATGGGTGTGATCGGCGGCGGCTACAGCAAGGATCGGGTGGCCTTGGCCAAACGCCACGGCATCCTTCACCACAGCGCAGCGCGTGTCATCGGTTGTTCACAATGACTGTGGAACCGCTTGTGGATAACCTGCGGGAAAGCCGCTGCAGGCCTTGACCAGCAAGGCCTGTAGAACACTGGTTGTTTTTTGACCAGTGCTTCCGGGGGCAGCGCTGCGCTAGAATGCGCCTCTTTTCCACAGCCTGCTGCCCACCATGCCCGATTTCAACCCCGCATCGCCTCCCCTTGCTGTCGTCATCGGTGGCGGCCCCGCCGGCCTGATGGCCGCTGAAGCCCTGGCCCAGGCAGGCTTGGCGGTCGAGGTGTTCGATGCCATGCCTTCGGTGGGCCGCAAGTTCCTGCTGGCCGGTGTCGGCGGCATGAACATCACCCATTCCGAGCCTTACCCCGCGTTCGTGGCCCGTTATGCCGAACGCCAAGGTGAAATCGGCACGCTGCTGGGCGAGTTCGACGCGGATGCTTTGCGCCAGTGGATTCACGGCCTGGGCATCGAGACCTTCGTCGGCACATCAGGCCGGGTATTCCCCACCGACATGAAAGCCGCCCCGTTACTGCGCGCCTGGCTCAAGCGCCTGCGCGACAGCGGGGTAGTTATCCACACCCGCCATCGCTGGCTCGGCTGGAACGCCGAGGGGGCCTTGCGGATCGCTTATCCACAGGGCGAGCGCCTGGTCAACGCGGCTGTGCTTGTGCTGGCGCTGGGTGGCGGCAGTTGGGCGCGCCTGGGTTCCGACGGCAGCTGGCAAGCGCTGCTGGCCGAACGGGCTGTGGATATCTCGCCCCTGCAACCGAGCAACTGCGGTTTCGAGGTGGCCGGCTGGAGCGCGCTGTTGAAAGACAAGTTCGCCGGCGCGCCGCTGAAGAACATCGCCCTCAGCGTGCCTGGCAGTGCACCGCGCAAAGGTGAGTTCATCCTCACCGCGCAAGGTGTGGAAGGCAGCCTGGTGTATGCCTGGTCGGCGCCGGTGCGTGAGGCCATCAACCGCGATGGCCGGGGCGTGTTGTTGCTTGACCTGTTGCCGGACAAGCCTGTGGACAAGATTGCCCAGGCACTGGCCAGGCCACGGGGCTCGCGCTCCATGGCCAAGCACCTGCACAGCCAGCTGGGTATCGATGGGGTAAAAGCCGCACTGTTGCGCGAGCTGACCGACCCTGCAACCTTTGCCAGCCCTGAAGCGTTGGCGCAGGCGATAAAGGCCCTGCCAATCACCCTGGTGCGCGCGCGACCGCTGGATGAAGCGATCAGCAGCGCCGGCGGTGTCCGTTTCGAGGGGCTGGATGCAGGGCTGATGCTCAAAGGCATGCCGGGGGTGTTCTGTGCCGGCGAGATGCTGGACTGGGAGGCACCGACCGGGGGCTACCTGCTCACCGCATGCTTTGCCAGCGGGCAGCACGCCGGGCGGGCTGCTGCACAATGGCTCAAATCCCAGGGCTGACACCGCCCCAGTGTGGGCGCCGCGAGGCTACGATTTGCGCTTGCGCGGCCCGCCATTGAAGCTAGGTACCTTGCGCACCGCCTTCACTGCAGGCTCGGCATTGCCCCCCTCGGTGCTGTCCATCCAGCGCCCCAAGCCACGCTTGGCGCTGTTCTCTTTCGGCTTTTTGGGCTTCTTCGGCTTCTTGATCACCTGGCCACTGGCGTCGGTCATCGGCACCCGGTGATCCGGAATGAAGTCCGGTTCTTCATGACGCGGCAGGGTCTGGCGGGTCAGCACCTCAATCGCCGCCAGCAGCTGCACTTCATCGGCGCACACCAGCGAAATCGCCTCGCCCTTGTTGCCCGCCCGCCCGGTGCGGCCGATACGGTGCACGTAGTCCTCGGCAACGATGGGCAGGTCCAGGTTGACCACCAGCGGCAAATCGTCGATATCCAGGCCACGGGCAGCCACGTCGGTTGCCACCAGCACCTGGATTTCCCGGGC
Source organism: Pseudomonas sp. MB-090624 (assembly GCF_003205245.1). NCBI lineage: Bacteria > Pseudomonadati > Pseudomonadota > Gammaproteobacteria > Pseudomonadales > Pseudomonadaceae > Pseudomonas > Pseudomonas sp. MB-090624. The sequence continues at coordinate 133,904 of NZ_QJRK01000006.1, forward strand.
CTTGAAGCTGTCCAGCGCGCGCTGGCGGGTCGCCTGCGGGCGGTCACCGTGGATACCATCGGCATTCACACCCTCGGCCAGCAAGCGCGCCACCAACTGGTCGACGCCGTTGCGGGTCTTGGCGAACACCAGCACCTGCTTCCAGCGCTGCTTGCGCATCAGGTGGCAGAACAGGTCTTCCTTGCGCTTTTTATCCACAGGTACCAGCCACTGCTTGACGCTGGCGGCAGCGGCATTGCGTGGGCTGACTTCGATACTCAGCGGGTCATTCAGGGCCAGCCCTGCCAGCATGCGGATCTGCTCGGAGAACGTGGCGGAAAACAGCAAAGTCTGGCGCTTGCGTGGCAACGCGGCATAGACCGATTGCAGCTCTTCGGCAAAGCCCAGGTCGAGCATGCGGTCGGCTTCGTCCAGCACCAGGGTCTGTACCTGGTTGAACTTGACCGCGTTCTGCCGGAACAGGTCGAGCAGCCGGCCAGGGGTGGCGACCAGCAGGTCGACGCCACGGCGCAGACGCATCATCTGCGGGTTGATGCTGACCCCGCCGTACACCGCATAGGTGCTCAACGGCAGGTTCTCGGCGTACTCGCGCACGTTGTTGTGCACCTGCTCGGCCAGCTCTCGGGTCGGCACCAGCACCAGGGCACGGATCGAGTTGCTGGCCACTTTCTCGCCTTCCAGGGCCAGGCGCTGCAGTACCGGCAGGGCAAAGCCTGCCGTTTTTCCGGTGCCGGTCTGGGCCGCGGCCATCAGGTCGCGGCCGGCCAGCACGGCGGGAATGGCCTTGGCCTGCACCGGGGTTGGGGTGGTGTAGGCCAGCTGCTGCAAGGTGCGCAGCAGCGGTTCGATCAGGCCGAGTTGGGCGAAATTCATGGCAATACCGTCAGGGGTTCAGCGAAGCCGGCAAGTTTACCGCATCGCCCCTGCCTACTTGCAGATTTCGCCTTTCAACGGCAACACGGGTTTGGCAGGCTTGCGCCACTGCGGCAGGCCGATCAGCACCACTGCGCCAATGATCACCGCCATCGCCACGCACTCTTCGGCACCGATCTGTTCACCGGCAAACAGGATCCCCAGCAGCACCGCCACGGCCGGGTTGACGTAGGCATAGCTGGTGGCAGCTGCCGGGCGCACGTGCTTGAGCAGGTACATATAGGCGCTGAAGGCCAGGATAGAGCCGAAGAACACCAGGTAGGCCAACGCGCCCCAGCCGGCAGCGCTTGGTACCTGGGTCATGCGCTCGCCCGACAGCAGGCTGCCCAACAACAGCACTGCGCCACCCACCAGCATTTCGGCGGCACTGGCCATTGGCCCCTGTGGCAGGGGCAGGCTTTTGCTCCACACCGAACCGAATGCCCACGAGGCCGCGGCAAAAATGATCAGCGCTGCGCCAATCGGGCTCGCCTGCAGGTTGGACCCCAGGTTCAACAGGGCGATGCCCAACAGCCCAAGGGCAATGCCTGCCCACTCCAGTTTCGAGTTGCGGTGCCCGAACAGCAGGCCGAACAGCAAGGTGAACAGCGGCACCGTCGCCACCGCCAGGGCCGCCACCCCCGAGGCCACGCCGGCGTGTTCGGCCACCGTTACCCCGCCGTTACCGCAACTTAGCAGCAGAAAGCCGATTGCCCCGGCAGCCCGCCATTGCGGCCACGTGGGTGCCGGCGCACCGCGCCAGCGCAGAAAACCGTACAGCAGGCTACCCGCGATCAGGAAACGCACACCGGCCATGAGCATCGGTGGCCAGCTCTCGACGCCAATGCGGATGAACAGGTAGGTGGAGCCCCAGACCAGGTACAGCGCCAGGAAGGCGCCGATGAGCAACCAGGGAATGCGACGGGAGGCAGGCATTGGAACACTCGAAATCCGTTTACGGGTGAACAGTCTAGGGGCCTGCCTGAGCGAACAGAAGTTACAGAATGGCTTGAAATGAGCGGCACACTTTCGGTGCGTTCGGTTTGAAGCGGGCGCCGCTTGAAGCGAGCGCCGAACACGCCTCAAGCATACTTGACCAGCGCCTCGCGCAGCTTGGCTGCCGGTGTTTTCTGCAACCGGCACAGCAGGCCATGCGAGAGCTGCTGCACACCATGTTGTTCTCGCAACACGCCGGCCAGGTGCTGCATCAGGTTGGCGGCCATTTCGGCATCGGCCATGGCCCGGTGCGCAGTACCGGTGTTCGGCAGCCCCGCCCAGCGGGTCAGGGTGCCCAGCTTGTGGTTCGGCGCTGCCGGCAACAGGCGCCGCGACAACAACAGCGAACAGGCAAATGACTGGCTGCGGCTGCGGCCGATGCGCGCCAGCTCGTAGTCCCAGAACTTCTGGTCGAACGCGGCGTTGTGCGCCAATAGCGGGGTTTCACCCACAAACTCGGCCACCTCGTTCATGACCTTGTCGACCGGCGGCGCACTGCGCAGCATCGCCGTGGTGATGCCGGTCAGCCCGGCGACGAATGCGGGTACCGGCACACCGGCGTTCATCAGGCTCTGGTAGCGCTCGACAATACGCCCGCCTTCCAGCATGACCACCGCCACTTCGGTGGCGCGGCAGCCGGCACCGGGGGAAATGCCGGTGGTTTCAAAGTCGATGACAGCGATACGTTCCACGAATGACCTCAGTGCTTGAGCAACAACTTACCCTCGATGGGTACATAGCGGCTGGCGGCACGGATCAGTGACAGCGCCGTCAGCCCGGGCACACCATACACCACCGCCTCAGTGCCGTGGCGCTGGATCACCCGCTCCAGCAGCAGGTCGAAATCGCCGTCACCCGAGGCCAGCACCACTTGGTCGACCCGGCTGGCGGCGTCGATCACATCCAGGGTAATGCCCACGTCCCAGTCGCCCTTGGCCGAGCCGTCGCTGCGCTGGATGAAGGGTTTGAGGCGCACGTCGAAACCAAGGTTGCGCAAGATCTGCTGGAACTGTTGCTGCTTGCTGTCGCCGCGGTCGATGGCATACGCCACGGCCTCGACGATCTGCCCTTCGCGGCAGACATCGGCCCACAGGGCAGTGTAGTTGAAATGGCAACCATGGGCTTGGCGCACGGTGTAGTAGAGGTTCTGCACATCGGCGAACAGCGCGATCTTTTTCACCTGGGAACCTCGTGTCTGGCCTGGAATACCGGGGCCGCTGCGCAGCCCCGGAAATGCCAGCAGTATGCCAGACCTGTCAGACGTAGGAGTCGTCGTCCGAGAAGAACCCACCGTCATCGCTGCTGTAGTCGGTGTCGGCGTAACCACCCTGGTCGCTGCCCCAGCCACCGTTGTCGGCCACTTGCTGCTGCCCGCCCTGGTCATTCCAGCCACCGCTGTCACTGGCCGGCGCAGGCTCTTCCTTGATCACCTCGACCACCTCTTCGGGCTGGGAGTTGTGGTTGAACAGGCTGCTGATACCTTGCGCCAGCAATACACCACCGGCCACACCGGCGGCGGTCTGCATGGCCCCACCGAGGAAGCTGCTGGCACCACTGCGTGCCGGCGCAGCGCCCACGCCAGGCTGCTGTGCCGGCGGTTGCGCGTAGGCCGGTGCCGCCGGCTCACGCCAGCCGCCAGCCGGTGCCGCCGCAGGCGCTGGCCGCTGTGGCTGCACCGGCGGCGCTGCAGTGCGCCCGCCCGTACCAAAAATGCTGGACAGGAAACCTCCACCGCCAGCGCTGGGCGCACTGTTGCCGCCCTGGGCCGCCTGGGCACGGGCCTGTTCCAGCTCGGCCTGCAGTTGCTTGTTCTGCTCGTCGAGGCGCTTGAGCGCCGCTTCCTGCACCAGGATCGCCTGGGCCATGTAGTAAGGTGCCGCCGGCTGCTGGCGCAGGTGCTGCTCGATGCAGGCCTGGGCCTGCGGGTCGCGCGGCTGGCTGGGGTCTTCGGCTTGCTTGAGACGGCCGAACAGGCCGTCGATCAGGGTTTGTTCTTCAGTGTTCATGGGGCGACCTCATGGGTAGCGGGACAACGGACAACCTCAAAGATGGGGCGTTGCGCCGCGCGATTCAATCGCTGCAAGGGTGAAACATTTTTCAGCAAGTGACAGCGCCACGCCTGCTTTGGGCTAAAGTGATGCACCTGTTTTTACTGCCATGCGATATAGCCCGATGAATCCGCTGAGCGTCCTGCGCGACTCCCTGTACTTTTTCCGCCGCCACCTGCCGAACATCATCCAGCTGTGCCTGCCGCTGGTCGTGCTGGAGGCCCTGCTCACCCAACTGCTGTACCGGCAACTGGGCGACCAGGCATCGCCCGCCTACGGCATGCTGATCAGCCTGCTGTGCTATCCGCTGTACAGCGCCGCCCTGATCCTGTACCTGGACACCCGTAGCCAGGGCCAGGACATCGCCAAGCGCGACCTCTTCGCCCGCGCCTTGCAGCTGTGGCCGCAACTGGCCCTGCTGATCCTGATCAGCTCGCTGCTGATCATGGCGGGCCTGGCCCTGTTCGTCTTCCCGGGCGTGTGGATCATGATCAACCTGGTGTTCGCCGAGTACCTGCTGGTACTGCGTGGCCGGCCGGTGGTGCAGGCGATGCGCGACAGCGCCAGCATGACCACCGGGCATTTCATGCGCATCATGGTTTGCGTGGTCGCGGTGCTGGCACCGATCTGGCTGATCGACGGGTTGCTGCTCATGGCGTTCCCCGAGCCATCGCCGGCCATGGAGCTGGCCATGGACAGCCTCAGCGGCTTCCTGCAGCTGTTCAGCACCGTGGTGCTCTACCGGCTGTTCATGTTGCTGGAAGAAAAAGCCGGCGCCTGAGCGCGCCCTCCCGGTCGCCTGCCAGCGCGCAGGGGCACCGCGCCGCCTTCAGGTGCCCCGCGGCTTCGCCCGGGCCGTGGCCTCCGCCACCAGTGGGTCATCTGGCCAGTAGTGGCCGGCATCGCGATCGTGTTCTCGACATTGACACTAGTACAACCAGTATTTACGTGGCCTGCAGCCAAATACCCTTGACACCCATTGACTGTCAATGACTCACCACATGATTGACGTACCAGTAGGTATTTCAAAGCCATATTGACAATCCATAAGGCAACCAGCGTCACCCTTCACCTCTCGGATTGACACCTCCGATTCGTGAGTCGGGATTCGCTGCCTCGGTTATCACAGCAGCGACGGGGGGGGGATTTACTACTGATCCCGGAGGCAAAACCCTCAGACGTGGAAACATTCCCGTTGTGCGCCCCCAGTCGAACACCTTCATGAATGCCTCCAGAAAGGCCTCATCACCTGCGAGAAATCGGGTGTACTGATGCAACTCACTGTACGAAAGCGGAATGGTAGGAATATTGGCCTGTTCATAAACATTCAGGAGAATAGGGGTGTACTCATCATAGTCATCAGAGAACAGCTCCTTCATTATAACCAACCCATACACCCCCTTGCCCTCCAAGCTTATTTCGACCTCGGCGTCGTTCATCAGAAAAACTGCCGGCTGCCTTCGCCGCAGATAGTTGGCAGCACCTTTCACTTGAGCTGCTGCTTTCTTTAAAGCCTTAATAGCGGTAGATTTCTTCCTAGTAACAGGAAGATTTATAGTTCTCTCTAAGTTCGGGCTATCCTTGGCTTGAACAATTATGACATTCCTCTCGGTCACCACAAGAATATCGGCCACTTCTTCCCTGTCGTAAACCCGTTTCGGAGAGAAGTAAATGCTGCTAGATTCGAAGGTACGCTCAAGCAGCGTTATTATTTCCTTCTCTTGAAAGTCACCAGGTTCTTCGCGCTCCAGAGTGTAGTGACTTACACGGGGACTGCCATGATACTGATGACTTTCATCTCGCATATCAGCGAAAACAAACTCCTCGGGAAACAGGGGCTCCAATAGCTCCACCCTTATTGCTTGCGCATCTTCCCTTGCACCTGAAATGCGAAACCAGTCCGAAAGGTAATTCAAAATAGCACTTTGATTTAGTCCTTCTATACTTGGCAAACTGTTTCTTTTCAAAAGCTCACGATGCGCATTAGACGATGTAAATCTGGCCCGATATCCGAGAGCCTCACGCCCGAGCTCATCAAAGAAGTGAACATTCACTTCACTAGACATCAGGACAACACACATTTCGTGCCCCATCAACTCTTCAACTAGAGCACCAGCAAGGATCAGGGGGTGTTGCTGATCATCAGGAAAGGCAGCCAGAAAACCAACTGAGTTGACCCCAGCAACATCGTATGGAATCAAATGAATAGAAAAGCCTTTCCTAACCTTCGCAGATAGAATTAGCTCCTTGTTCGCTTTCACTATCAGCCTTGGAACTGAATCTCCTCTAAAAATTATCGGCAGCAGCCCAATGGGAAGCTGATGCACATATTTCATAACAGCAGGGTGAGTAATCGAAAGCACAGCTAGTCTCCAATTTTCCAGAACAATAATTCAGAACCCGAGACGAAAAGCACAGACCCGGCTGACCGTGATACTAAGACCTAAAACCCACCATAAAACCTAACACTCTGTTGTGCTTTTTAACTCGCCAAAGAGCTCAATCGCCGTGCGTGCTAAGATTTTCCTGCTGGTCTCCCCGCCCCTCCAAGTATGGTAACCAGGGACATGAAAAGCTCCGACACGAGTGACGCGGAGCGAAGTGACACCCCGGCGTATAACCGGAGTGTCTAGGAATACCGACACCTATACCTGAGCATCACGCTTAAAATATGACTACTCCTCAGCCAGAGCGTCCGATGCCTTTCGAGAGCAGAGGACTTTTAGGATCGCACCCGGTGCGAGCCCTCGACTTTCCAATGACGCCATCGCTCGAGCCCGCCAGTCTAAGTCGCCCTCTCTCAACAAGCTCTGCCGAATTTCTCTAATAACTCCTAAAGCATTGCTAGCAAAGCCCCTGAACTCATCAGGAGTAAGATGGTGGACATCTCTGAGATGCTCTTTCCCACCACGAGCTACCTTAGATACAGGCGTAACGAGTACCTTCAGGATAGTAGCGTCAGCCTCCAACCCGGAAACGTGCTCTCGAATCCAGTTGTCGTGACAGAATGCCTGGCGAGCTTTTTCCACGGATAGCACCTCTCCTGTGGCACCAGAGTGGTCTTCAAAAACAACGCAGGTTCGCTTATCAATCAGCCACCAAGGATCAGGGGCAGCCATCTGCTCACTGTTATCACTATCAAATCCGATGTGTTGACCAAGTGCCACTTGGCCGCGCTCAAAGCTCTTAGCCTCAGAAGACGCTAAATCCTGCATTATTTTTGCTTGCTCGTCGTTGAATCGGCGGTTGTTCTTAACTCCTAACGCAAGCATATGCTCTTCGATTTTCTCAACCATGGCTGGAAGGCCGGGATCCTGCTTGCTTTCCGCTATGACGACAGCGCCTGAACTTTTAGCGAGATCAACCAACCATGTAATAGCTACAGTAGCCTTCATCGCTTCGCCATAATATTCCTGACTACGATCCTCTGCTGTTTGCTTGTGCTCATAAGCCAGACTAATTGCAGCACCTGCTAGGTAGTTCCAAAGAGCCCTATACCCTTTCAAAGCTGGACTTACAACTGACGTCAAAACCTCTCGACACTGATCAAATGCCGCCATAAAATCCATTCGCCACAGCGCTTGGACGTACTTAATTTCGCAACCCACTACTTTTTCTAACTCAAGCATCTCTGGCGGCGTCTTTTTGGCCTTATCAGTTCGAATCGAAACAATCTCATTATTTGCATCAAGCCATTCCTCAGCTTGTGCTTTAAAGATCCTGAGGTTGTCTAGAATTTCAGTTGGATCGGCTTCAGACTGCCGCTCGCCAAACTCGATCTCTGCTTGAATCTCTGGATCCAGATACTGCGTATTATCCAACGTGAGAAGGTAATCCAACCACTCATTGCCCTTTACTACTACTGCAGCATAGTCACTATTCGCTCGGGTACAACGTCCAATGGCCTGAACAATCCTTGTTTGAATACGATCATTCAACAGTAGGCTGCACCCCATCTTCGATAGCAGAAACCGCTCCTGTAAGTTCGCAGCTTTTGGCAACCCTTCAAGAACCAGGAGTCGACATTCCTCGTGAGGGAAATCCATTCCATCGTACCGGTTCGCGATGACAGCTGCTGCATTTGGATTACTTGTGAAGTCCCGCTTAGACAACTCAATCTCTGCAGCCTTGAAGACTTTCATCTTCGACTTGGTTTCCAAGCTTTGCTTACGCTCATTAGCCTCACGGTCGCTTGGAGTGATGAAGAGCGCTCGTCCAAAAATAGGTAACGCGTTGGTAATCAGCGCCTCAGTGTCTTGCTCACCGAGCGCGACCTCTGGAAACACGAAAAATCGTCGGCCTATCCCCTGCTCATCTGTCATGGATGCAGGCTTCAGCCGGTGGATCTTGGGCCGTCCTGTGATGCGCTCAAGATCGCCCCCATTCCCTAGGGTTGCCGACATGTAGATCCTTTGCTTAGCAGAGCTGAAAGGCGCGTGAACATGGACGGGCGGCAGCAGTGGACGAATCAGAATTTGACCCACCGATACGTAGAGGTGACAAGCGTGCAGGTGGTCTCGAATAGTTGACCATGGATGGTAGAGAGAAGGTACCCCATCGACGCCGGAATCAATAACAGAGGTCAGAAACTCCCTGGACTTGAACAAGCTTATGGAAGGAATTTTCTCCATCCAGGCATATGAATTTATGGTTATTGGCTCAACGGCTTTGCTGAGATTGATTTGCGGGGCACAAGCCGCTAACACTTCCAACACATTATCGAACAAGGCAGAGTGATTACGCCGATCAATCACAACCGAAAACATGGAAGAAACATAGTTTTCAGCCGAGTGAGCATCATCAAGGATTATCACATCTGCATTGTTAAAATACGGATTGGTATTAAAAAGAGCACTATAAGGAGCTACGGCAATCTTTTCTTTACGTCGATATGCGTTCTGATCTTCGGCTGAATATTCGCTTTTGGCGCCGGTAAAAGCGGCGACATCAATACCGTACTGCGTTCTCGCCTGCTCGACCACCTGATTTACGAGCTGCTTGGTGGGGCAAAGGTAGACGACACGCTCCTCGTATTTTCGCCTCCGCCACTCACCCAAGACCACCCCAACCAGGGTCTTACCACTACCCGTTGGTAGTCGAATCGCTACATCAGGCAAATCCAGAGCCGTGTCCACGTACTCCCTCCAGACGTCCGCCTGCCGCGCAAGCGGGCCTTCGATTCGCTTTGTCCGGATGTCATGGAGCATCGATTCAGGGGTGTTTACCGACAACGTTGGGCGAACAATCTTCTTAAAAGCCATACATCGATCCCTAATGCCGACTGGAGAGATTTCCAAGCGAGAATCATTTATTTAGCACAAGAATCATGCCCCTACAGCCCCATACGGGATCTAGGGTGTTGGGATACCTTAGCTGGATCTCAACAGACATTTGCGTGCCTTCTAATGAAAGAGCTCGGTACGGCAGCAGAAGTGCTCCAACGCCTCATTCACAACCAGGATGCACTCCGAGCTGCCGTTGAAGAGCTTGCGAAATGGGTCGGTGATCGTGGAGCAAGCGCTGTGGTAGAGAACGTGAACGGAGCCTTGGCAACGCTAGACGACAATATTGATGCCGTGCGGCAGGTTTAGCGGAGCTTGTAGCGGCGACCGTTAAGCCCTAGCCGGGCTCCTGCCCGAATAATCGATGCAATGCTGAGACGAAAGGACACAGGTACAACCCCGTCGAGAATTCGGCTGGACGCCGGCTATGACGGCCCCACGTTGGATAGCTTGGGGGCTTTCTGATCGGATCACCAGCCAAAAACAGGAGGGCCGATTCGAAGGCCGGGAAATTATTTGAAATTATGGCTCAGCAATAATTATCTCCTAGCGATAATTTCTCTGAGCAGCAGATTTCGGTTCGCTGCCGGGGAGACCGTTACTAAGAACCACATCCACGGCTAGGGCGAACGCAATCATCTTCGCTGATGGGCACCTTGAACACGGTGTACAAAGGAAGATGGAGCTTCGGCAGGCGCCACCTTAGTAGCTGTATACCATGTCGCCTTAAATCAGCTGCGCGCAGATGATCGCTATGGTTCGGGCAGTGAGCGGTACCACTCAGCGTAGGGCGTGTTGATTGCCTTGTGACGGTTGTAGTCCGGGCTACCGTCATCCCACCACACCGGGCCCCTCTCCCCTAGTGCCACCTTCGCCCTATGCACCGATGCTCGAGCCGCACGCAGCTGGTCTTCGTCGTTCGATGCTTTCGCTTCCTTCACGGCTCGGCGTGCTTCCATCAGGCCATGCACCAGGTGTTGACGCTCCTCATCAGGCAGCGCGGGATTGCTGCAGCGCCAGAGCTGACCTTTGACTAAGAAGTAGCGACCGTCTGGTGTTGTTGAATGCATGGCGCAGATCTCGTGAGCCGATACTTCACTGACAGCCCAATCATTGCTGTGTCTCGCCCAGAGTGCCAGCCTTGTGCAATTGATAGTCGATGACGGTTTGATACAGGTGGTCGGCCTCCAGGCGTAGCCGATCCACTTCATCAGCCGGTCGTCCTTCATCAACGGCTTTATGGTGGGCTCGGATGGCTTCGAGGGCTTGTTGTAAGAGGGGCTCTCCGGCCTCAGCCATTCCCAAGATCGTTCTCTTCACCTTGAACACCTCTCCTGGGAGTCGTCCGAAGATGCGACCACACTGTCTCCAACACACGATGGAGAAGAGCTGCCGCATCATGCTCTTATTGATGCCAGGTTCATCTCCGGTATGTTCTCCAGCCCAACCGGTGGGTAGAACTCGAATAGCTCGGAAGGCCAGTTGCTAATGGCCTTGCTCTGCCGGGCCGCCAAGGGCTCGGAGCTGGTAATCAGTGACGGCTTGAAAGCGATGCTCAGCTATCAGCTTGAGGCGCTCCAGCTCCGCTCCAACTAGCCCTTCAGCCTGGGCTTGGTGGTACCGTTTAAGTGCTTCCACAGCATCGGTGTACAGAGGGTGGTCGGGCATGAGTACCTTGCTCAGATCTCGTTTCACGATCTCTCCCTTTGGCCATTGCGATCCTACATGACGCCGTTCCACCAAGGCGTGTGTTTAGCCTACCACTGCTGATCAGCTTGGACAGAGTGCGCATACATCAATGCTTCATCTGCGAGCTCCAACATATCGGCCAAGGTTTCTGGGTCTACGGCATGCATGTCACGTAGTGCATATGCGTGATGCAGAAGCTCCCTGTGATGTTTCTTAGGTGCGAGGAGCAGGGCCTCGGTGTCGCTGAGCAGCTGACGCCACTCTTGGATCGACATCACGGGCAAATTGGTGCCTGTCATGGCGGAATTCTCTATTGCTGTATGGGTATACAGTATTCGGAAAATGCCCGGCTGCATAGGTACTGCGGACGAAATGCTCCTGCGATGAGAACAGGTCAGTCGCTGGGACGAGGTAGGTTTTCGCTGGGAATGGCGATGCTTCGCCCAGAAGGAGAGTTTGTTCCAGATGACGCAAAGACACGCCGCAATGGGAGAATGTAGGGTCGAGACTTGTCACGCTTCGATGACGCCCAATTTCGACGTGTTATGTTTGGGCTCTCACCCAAGGAGCGGAATCATGGATCAGATTACCCAACTCGACGACAGCATCGAGCGTTTGGCCCGTATCGCTGATGAGCTTGAGCAGCAAGTAGCGCCGTGCCCCGCATCCCGATTGAGATTGATCACCTGGGTCACCGACTGGGTAGGTAGTCCATCAAGATTGGCCGAGCTTGAGCAGGGTTTGCCGAGCATTCCGCAGGGCCTAGTTTCGGCTTACACAGCCTGGGTTCACTCAAACCGCGGGTGATAGCCCGTCGGTTCCAATAGTCTTCACGGCTTTTTCACATGCGATGTGGAAATGTTAGCTATCCCTACGTGTGATAGAAGCTCCCTTGCCCGCCCCCAGCGAGCTTTCTTTTGCCCGCAATGACCCTCATCGCAAGAAGCCAAGAATCCGTGATCGCTGGCATAAGTGCTCAGCGACCACCAGAGTGCTGACTTTGACGACTAGGCCACTTGCTTCACTGTAGGCCGCTGATCAGTCGCGTGTCGCCTTGCACACCCCACACCCCAGGCCAAAGCTCGGGTCATCGACTCACCTGGTCGAGAGTCAAAGGCTTCTTCGTGAAGAGCCATGCCACAGCCCGCATACACTCCGATGAACATCTGTGTCTGGCCAGTTCGGGAAAGCCTCACCTGGACATCAATAGAGGTGCCGTCATCCAGCTCCTCATCATGGCTCCGGTGATGAAGCACAGGATCGGCCCAAGCCCAAAAAACTTCACCGCGTATACGCATGCCGCCCTCCTACGACTTTAGTCTTATAGTCCATCAACCATAGCGCGGGATGATGACGTTTCAACCCTCCAGGAGATTGGCTGCCCTCATTCAGACAGCCGGCAGGAAATCCCTATAAAACAGAGTCCTATGCACACGTTACAGGTGCTGATGCACCACCAAGTGGGCCAGCAGCCCCTTCCGCCAACACTTGGCAGCATCACCATAGAAAAAGCCCCCATCAGGGGTGCTTTAGCAATCTACCGGTGGGACGTGTTACTGAGCGAGCCAGCCTTCCACTACATCGGAGCCGTACTCGGCCTTCCATTCCTTCAACAGCCTGTGATTACCGCCCTTGGTCTCGATAATCTCGCCGTTGTGCGGATTCTTGTACTGCTTTACCTGGCGCGCACGACGCGGGGCTTTTTCGACGGCGGCAGGTGCTGCGCGGCGGCATGACTGTGGATCCAGAAGATTGATGATGTCACGCAAGCTATAGCCATACTTTGCGAGCAGATCACGCAGTTTGGTCTCAAACTCGATTTCTTTCTGGAGCTCAGACGAGCCCTTCATTGCTTCCAGCTCGGCCAGTTGGGCGGCCAATTTTTGCTCAAGCTGACGGAATTCGGCCGTAAGCGTCCGGCGAACTCACCTTCCGAACTCCAGCATTAAGGGCGATGGTGTCCGCGTATTTTTAAGCGGACGCGATCACCCTTATCGCCAGGATTTCCATGCGCCAACGAAGCTCTTATCCGAAA
>NZ_QJRK01000070.1:0-19041 GCF_003205245.1 Pseudomonas sp. MB-090624
CCCCAGCAAAGCCCGCCCCAACGGCGACCCCCAGTTGATCAGGCCGCGCCCGGCATCCGCCTCATCCTCGCCCACCAGCCGTACCTCATGCGCCTGGTCTTGCGCGTCGACAAAGCGTACCCGGCTGCCAATCTGCACCTTGCTGTGCGACGTCGCGGGCGGTACCACCTGGGCGCTCTGCACCCGCGCGCTGAAGTAACGCAGGTCGCGCTCGGTATCGGCCAGCCGCTGCTTGTCCACACGCTCGCCCTGCGCCTGCAGGTCGCTGCGCAAGGCATTCAACTCGGCCACACGTTCCTGCAACTGGCGCAGGCCGCTGGCGGTCACATAGTTGGGTTGCTCACTGACGCGCCGCTCTACCGGTTGATCGGCCTGGGCGGCGGCCTGGTCCTCATTGACGAATGCTCGGCTCATGCAAGGCCTCCTTGTGCAGAAGACCATCATGGCAGGCCGCAGGTTTAAAGAAATGTCCGTTAACGACCTCAGTCGTGGCGATAGGCCTTGGCGGCGCCACGGTCCTTTTCCTGCTGCCACTCGCGGTCGCGCTGGTCCCAGAAGCGCTCGTGGTACTGGCGCTGCTCTTCAGTGTTCTGCATGGCCTGGCACTGGCGAAAGCCATCGTCCCAGCCGGTTTCGTACTGGCGCTCGTGCAGGTAGCGGGGTACGTCCTTGCGAAAGTCGCCGGCCATGGTGCCGGCGGCCTGGTGGCCACTGCTGCAACCGTCCTGAAAGCCATCGGCATAGGCAGGGGGATAGCCGTTGGCGAGCATTTGCTCGTGGGTGGTTTCACAACCTGACAGCAACAACGCAATGCACACGCCGAACCAGTACCGCGACATAACCACCTGACCCTCCCGTCGATAGGGGCAAGTCTAGGTGGCGATTTGTCGGGTTGGTGTCAAAACAGTGTCAAAGAGTTGGTTGGGCCACACTGTTGCCTGGGCAGGCAACCCGCAATCTTCAGTAGTGGTACCACTTCAGCTCCAGCATCACCTCATTCTGCGCAGTGGCCAGGTGGCTGAACTCACGCGAAGCACTCAACCTCACCCCCAGGTTCTGGCTGATTTCCCATTGCTGGTTCAGGCTCAGGCTGCGACGTACTTCGCCATTGGTGAAGTAATCACCTTTGGCCTCCAGGGTCATGTTGCCCAGCCCGTTGCGCCACAGCAGCCCGCCGTTGAACCCCGCGGCCGGGGCAATGAATTCGGCGAAGTCGTTGTGGTGTTCGACCCGCACCGTGCCCAAGGCAAAACCGAGCAAGCCATCGGCCAGTTGCCAGGTGCCGCCGGCGCCACCATTCACATGGCTTACCAGCACCTCGTCATCATGCTTGCCGGGTACCCGCTCCAGGCCGCCAGCCACTTGCCATGACCAAGGCTTGAGCAAGGCGTTGCGTGGGGTCAGCGAGCGGATGGTGGCCAAGTCCAGGCGTTGCACCTGCCAGTCGTTGCCTTCGTACTGGCGCACCTTCAATTGCAGGATCTCGATCTGGGCGCCCAGCGGGAAGCCATAGGCGTTGTCGTTCAGGTCGTGGTAGGCCATGCGCAGGCCATACTCGGCGTAGGCACGGTCTTCGCGGGTGCCCACGCCCAGTTGCCAGGTACGTGAGTCATGGCCGTCTTCGGGCAGGCCGGGGCGCTCAACCTGCAGCGGCGGGGGCGGGTTGCCGTTGATCGCCCGCAGCAGTTCGAAGCTGCGCTTGGCTTGACCCGGGTCACGCTCCTGACCGTTGGCACGGTAGCGCTCGAGGCGATAGGCGGCGTCCTGCACCAGCGCCTGGCGCTCGCGGGGCAGCGCCTTGAACGCAGGGCTCTGCAGTTGCGCGGTGTCGGCGCTGACCGCCAGCACCTGTTGCTTTTCGTTGTGGTCCAGCGGCTCGGCGCGGGCCAGCAGCTCACGTTCGCGCGAAGGGCGGTAGATTTCGCTGGCGACCAGGCCGGACTGTTTCACGGCCTTGACCGTGTCGGTGGGGATCGCGGTCAGCGGAAACTGCGATGTCAGGTCCAGGCTTGGGCGGGCCACCTGCAGCAGTTCCAGCAGGCGGTACGAGCAGTTTTCGTCGAAGAAGAAGTAATCGAACTGGATCTGCTTCAGTTCCCACACATGCTCGACCATGCGCCCGGTTTCCTGTGGGGTCAGGTCCAGCTGGTATTCCCACAGGTCGCGGTTTTCCAGGCTGCGGTATTCGGAGAGCTTCTCTTGGTAGGGCATCAGCGCGAACAGCCCCGGGTAGCCGCCCATCAGGCCTTTCCAGGCATACAGGATGCTGTTGTCGCTGCCTTCGATGTAGGCGCCGAAGTTGATCGCGTAGCTCAGCAGCGTGGTGTCGTCGCTGCGGGTAGTGGACTGGTCGATGCGTAGCAGGGTGTGGCCGAACATCGACGATGGGCTGTTCAGGTAGGCCGCCGGGAAAATCAGCGCGGCGCTGTGCGGGTCGACCGATTTGTACCAGGTGTTGAACGCCTGGCAGTCCGGTTGTGGCAAGCCTTGCAAATTCAGTTGCTCACGCAGCCAGCGGGTGCGTGCGGGGAATACGCACTGGGCATGTTTGTCGCCGAGGCTGGCCGGCGCGTACAGGGCTTGCACCGTGGCTTGCAGCTCCTGGTCGGGGTGGTGCGCACCGTCTTTGGCCAGGAAGAACGCGTCATCGTCCACATAGCTGCGCCAGCCGCCGAGCTTGGCGGTTTCGTAATGACCCAAGGCAATCCAGTAGGGGGTATTGGCCAGTTGCTGGAGACGGCCTTGATCCAGCACAGGGGCGGCGTGAACAGGGGTGCAGACACACAGCGCGAGGGCAGCGAAGCGTTTGAGCATATCGGGCAACTACTTCTGAACGATGCCGAAAAAGGCGAAACCCGCCCCCGAAGGGGCGGGAGCTGCAGCTTAGGCCTCGGTAGCGTATTTGGCCAGGCGTGGGTCGCCCTTCAGTACAGCGAGGGTGTTGCTGTGGACAGTTTCAGCGGTGACGTCGGCGCTGCTGAAGATCTGGTTGAAGTGCTGGTGGGTGACCGAGTTGAAGTAGCCACGGTCTTCCGGGGCCACGCCGAGTACCACGGCATAGGTGGTCAGTGCTTCACCTTGGCCCATGGCCATGTCTTCGGAAAGCTCGTTCATCATGCCGTTCATGGCGAACCAGGACTTGCCGCCGTAGGTCAGCGAAGCCTTGGTCGAGCAGCCGTTGGTGCCGGAGGTCATACCGAAGGTGGCGTTACCAGAGGTGCCGTTGGTGGTGGAAGCCAGGAAGTGAGCCGGCGTGCCGCGCTGGCCCTCGAACAGCATGTTGCCCCAGCCGCAGTTCGGGCCGCCTGGCGCTTCTGCCATGGCGTTGAGCGAGACCACAGTGAACAGAGTACCCAGAAGAATCCGTTTCATAGCTTTTTTCTCTTTGTCATAACCAAGGGTCAGTGTTTTCTGGCAACTCGGTTGCCAGGTCGGGAAAGCATTTCACCCACCCGCGCAGCTTGGAGTTTAGGCACGATCTAAAGGTTGCGTTGTTGATTGCGAAAAATTTGCTGTTCGAATACCTGCTCTGGCGGTGAGGTGCGGCGATATAAAGTCCCCTGGAGCCTTGCAAGGCGCGCGCGGGCAGCGCCAGAATGCTGCGTATCTGCCCCGCCGAAGTAAGGAAACCCAATGCCCGATCCTGTCGCTGCGCGCCTGCGTCTTGCGCCTGAAGCCCTGACCCGGCGTTTCTCACCCGAGCAGTTTGCCTTTACCAATACCGACGATCTGGAGCCGTTTCGCGGAGTCCTGGGCCAGGAACGTGCTGTCGAGGCCCTGCAGTTCGGCGTGGCCATGCCACGCCCTGGTTACAACGTGTACGTGATGGGCGAGCCCGGCACCGGGCGTTTCTCGTTCGTCAAACGCTACCTCAAGGCCGAAGGCAAACGCCAGCAGACCCCGGCCGACTGGGTATACGTCAACCACTTCGACGACACCCGCGAGCCGCGGGCACTGGAGCTGCCGTCCGGCACCGCCACCGAGTTCATCGCCGACATGGGCGGGCTGATCGACAACCTGCTGGCCACCTTCCCGGCGGTGTTCGAGCACCCGTCGTACCAGCAGAAGAAGGGCGCCATCGACCGCGCCTTCAATCAGCGCTATGACCGCGCCCTGGATGTGATCGAGCGGGCGTCGCTGGAGAAGGACGTGGCCTTGTACCGCGACTCCAGCAACGTCGCCTTCACCCCCATGGCCGATGGCAAGGCGCTGGACGAAGCGGAATTCGCCCAGTTGCCGGAAGAGGTGCGCGAGCAGTTCCACGAAGACATCGCCCAGCTCGAGGAGCAGCTGAACGAGGAGTTGGCCAGCCTGCCGCAATGGAAGCGCGAGTCGAACAACCAGTTGCGCCAGCTGAACGAAGAAACCATCACCCTGGCCCTGCAACCGCTGCTGGCGCCGCTTTCGGAAAAGTACGCCGAGAACGCCGCGGTCTGCGCCTACCTGCAATCGGTGCAATTGAACCTGCTGCGCACCGTGGTCGAGCAACTGGTCGATGACAGCAAGACCGACGCCGTTGCCCGCAAGCTGCTGGAAGAGCAATACGCGCCAAGCCTGGTCGTGGGCCACTACGCCAACGGTGGCGCACCGGTGGTGTTCGAGCCGCACCCGACCTACGACAACCTGTTTGGCCGCATCGAATACAGCACCGACCAGGGCGCGCTGTATACCTCGTATCGCCAGTTGCGCCCGGGGGCGCTGCACCGCGCCAATGGCGGCTTCCTGATCCTCGAAGCCGAGAAAATGCTGGGCGAGCCGTTCGTGTGGGACGCACTCAAGCGTGCGCTGCAATCGCGCAAGCTGAAAATGGAATCGCCGATCGGTGAGCTGGGCCGGGTGGCTACTGTCAGCCTGCAGCCGCAGATGATCCCGCTCAATGTCAAGCTGGTGATCATCGGCTCGCGGCAGCTGTACTACGCACTGCAGGACCACGACTCGGACTTCCAGGAGATGTTCCGCGTGCTGGTGGACTTCGACGAAGACATGCCCATGGTCGACGAGAACCTGGAGCAATTCGCCCAGCTGTTGCGCACCCGCACCAACGAAGAAGGCATGGCACCGCTGACCAGCGATGCGGTGGCGCGCCTGGCCACGTTCAGCGCACGCCTGGCGGAGAACCAGTCGCGCTTGTCGGCCCGTATCGGCGACCTGTTCCAGCTGGTCAGCGAAGCCGACTTCATCCGCCAGCTGGCCGGTGACGAAATGACTGACGCCGGCCATATCGAGCGGGCGCTCAAGGCCAAGGCCACTCGTACCGGCCGGGTATCGCAGCGGGTACTGGACGACATGCTTGCCGGCATCATCCTGATCGACAGCGAAGGTGCGGCGATCGGCAAGTGCAACGGGCTGACGGTGCTGGAAGTCGGCGATTCGGCGTTCGGCATGCCGGCACGTATTTCGGCCACGGTATACCCGGGCGGCAGCGGTATCGTCGACATCGAGCGAGAGGTCAACCTGGGCCAGCCGATCCACTCCAAGGGGGTGATGATCCTCACCGGTTACCTGGGCAGCCGCTACGCCCAGGAATTCCCGTTGGCGATTTCCGCGAGTATCGCCCTGGAGCAGTCCTACGGCTATGTGGACGGTGACAGCGCCTCGCTGGGCGAGGCGTGCACGCTGATCTCGGCCTTGTCGCGTACACCGCTCAAGCAGTGCTTCGCCATTACTGGCTCGATCAACCAGTTTGGTGAAGTGCAGGCCGTGGGTGGGGTGAACGAGAAAATCGAGGGCTTCTTCCGCCTGTGCGAAGCGCGTGGCCTGACGGGCGAGCAGGGGGTCATCATCCCGCGTGCCAACGTGGCTACCCTGATGCTGGACGAGCGTGTGTTGCAGGCTGTGGAAAACGGCATGTTCCACGTCTACGCCGTCAGCCAGGCCGACGAGGCGCTCAGCCTGCTGGTAGGTGAAGAGGCCGGGGTGCTGGATGACAAGGGCCAGTTCACCGAGGGCAGTGTCAACGCCCGGGTGGTGGAGCGCCTGCGGGAAATCGCCGAGATGATCAGCGAGGAGGAGATCGAAAGGGCGGAAAAGGAGCGCCTTGAGGAAGTCATCGCCCAGGCCAAGCCCGCCTGAGTCAATAAACCGGCGCTGGCGGCCATGTGCTACCGTTCAGCGCCGGTTTTCCAACTTTCTGTTTTGCTCTTCTATGCTGGAACTTAAGGAAGGAACAGCGTTCAGGATGGAAACAGCCTGAGGGTTTCAGGCTGAACAAGGCTCATTGGAGGGGACGCGGCCATGCGCAACCTCAGCCTCACACGCCAGTGCCTGGGCCTGGTGACCCGCATCGAATGCAGCATCCGCCCATTGGCCGGCGACACCGGCATGTGGACCTTGCTGTTCGCCGCCGGCATGGCCGGTGAACAACCCTCTGCAATCAAGGCCCAGGGGCCGTTCCATGGGCCAATGGTGGCCGAGTCGGTGCTGCATGCCATCGTCGACAGCCTGACCCTGCACGGATACCAGGTGGCAGAAGACCCGCAGATCTGGTGCTTGCACCTGCAGGCGCAGCTGCGCCGGATCAACGGCGAGCGCTGCCGGAACCTGGGGGATTACCAGTTTCATCCGGAGACCTGAGCGTACGCTGGGGTGCTTTGCGGCCCGATCGCGACGCAAGGCCGCACCTACAGGGGATCGTGGTCGACTGGATCGGGCTTTTGCTGCAACAGGTGGCTGGCTATACTCGCCGTCGCTTTTTTAGTCACCTGATGAGTCCCGAACTTCATGGAACGTATCCTCGAAAACGCGATGTATGCCTCGCGCTGGCTGCTCGCCCCGATCTACTTCGGCCTGTCACTCGGCCTGCTGGCCCTGGCGCTGAAATTTTTCCAGGAAGTGGTCCACGTCCTGCCCAACGTCTTCGCCCTCAGCGAAGCCGACCTGATCCTGGTGATCCTGTCGCTGATCGACATGTCGCTGGTAGGCGGCCTACTGGTGATGGTGATGATTTCTGGCTACGAGAACTTCGTCTCGCAACTGGACATCGACGAAAGCAAGGAAAAGCTCAACTGGCTGGGCAAAATGGACTCTTCGTCGCTGAAGATGAAGGTGGCCGCATCGATCGTGGCCATTTCGTCCATTCACCTGCTGCGCGTGTTCATGGACGCACAGAACATCTCCACCGACTACCTGATGTGGTACGTGATCATTCACATGACCTTCGTGGTTTCGGCGTTCTGCATGGGTTACCTGGACAAGCTGACCAAGCACTGAGTCGTACAGGGCTGTTCGCGCGCGCAGCGTTCGGCCTGGTAGCTGCTCGCGGCGGCCCAGTGTGCTAGGCTGCTCGCCCTTTTCATCAAGGGCGCGGCTGCACTGCGCCCTGCAGTGGAGCACGACAATGTCCGAACTCAACCTGTCCACCGACGAAACCCGCGTCAGCTACGGCATTGGCCGTCAGCTGGGGGGCCAGCTGCGCGACAACCCACCACCAGGCGTCAGCCTGGAAGCGATCCTGGCCGGCCTGACCGACGCTTTCAACGGCGCCGACAGCCGCGTCAGCGAAGCCGACCTGTCGGCCAGCTTCAAGGTCATCCGCGAAGTGATGCAAGCCGAAGCGGCGGCCAAGGCCGAAGCCGCTGCTGCCGCGGGCAAGGAATTCCTGGTCGAGAACGCCAAGCGTGACGGCATCACTACCCTGGCTTCCGGTCTGCAGTTCGAAGTGCTGACTGCCGGCGATGGCGCCAAGCCAAGCCGTGAAGACAACGTGCGCACGCACTACCACGGCACCCTGATCGACGGCACTGTGTTCGACAGCTCCTACGAGCGTGGCCAGCCGGCTGAATTCCCGGTCGGCGGCGTGATCGCTGGC
This sequence comes from Pseudomonas sp. MB-090624, assembly GCF_003205245.1. Classification (NCBI taxonomy): domain Bacteria; kingdom Pseudomonadati; phylum Pseudomonadota; class Gammaproteobacteria; order Pseudomonadales; family Pseudomonadaceae; genus Pseudomonas; species Pseudomonas sp. MB-090624. The sequence goes on from NZ_QJRK01000070.1 coordinate 7,808, forward strand.
TGGACCGAAGCCCTGCAGCTGATGAACGCAGGCAGCAAATGGCGCCTGTACGTGCCGAGCGAGCTGGCTTACGGCGCCCAAGGCGTGGGCAGCATCCCGCCGCACAGCGTGCTGGTGTTCGACGTCGAGCTGCTCGACGTTCTGTAAGATCGCCGGGGCCGCTTTGCGGCCCATTCGCGGGCTCGCCCGCTCCCACAGGTGTCGCGTTAGCTTCCAGGCTTGTGCAGTACCTGTGGGAGCTGGCTTGCCAGCGATGAGGCCGGGCCTGAAAACCTCAGTTCCAGTCTGTTCCCGTAGGGCGCAACGCCCGCGCATAGCAGAACAGAAACAGATTCCGCACCAGCTCCTTCAATACCCCCGGTTCACTCGAATTCAACCCACTCATGTCCAGGTCGCCCTGGTCACGCAGTTCGTCGAGCGCTTCTGCTTCGAGTACCGCGCACACTTCGCCGGTTTCCCGATGAAGAATGCGCAGGTAGGGGTGAGGGCGGTCCAGCCAGGCGTCGATCAGATAAGTCATGGCTACTCTCCTTGGAAATCGATTCCAATGAGAATAATTCTTATTATCAGAATAGCAAGCGCCAATTGGCGGAATTCATGTAATCAGACTTTGCGAACGAACTCGGACTTCAGCTTCATGGCGCCGATGCCGTCGATCTTGCAGTCGATGTCGTGGTCGCCATCGCACAGGCGGATGTTCTTGACCTTGGTGCCGACCTTGACCACCAGGGATGAACCCTTGACCTTCAGGTCCTTGATCACGGTAACGGTGTCGCCATCCTGCAGGATGTTGCCGACCGAATCCTTTTTCACCACCTCGTCGCTGGCAGCCTCGGCATCGCCGCTGGCCGACCACTCGTGGGCGCATTCAGGGCAGATCAGCTGAGTGCCATCCTCATAGGTGTATTCGGAATTGCATTTCGGGCAGGGTGGCAGAGTGCTCACTTCGGTTCCTCAAACAAACAGACGGGCGGTAGAAAGCCCGCATTGTAAAAGGTATTTTTCCAGAAGGGATTATGTCCGGACAAAAGCAACCGCGGGCTTGCCCGCTCCCACAGTGTCGGTATCAACCTGTGGAAGCGGGCAAGCCCGCGCAGAAGCGGCTCGGTGTGTCAGTGCGTGCGCGCGACTGCAAACTCGCTCAGCTCAACCAGCGCATCGCGGTACTCGCTGGCTGGCAGCACCTCAAGGCATGCAATGGCGCGCTTCACGTAATCACGAGCCAGCTCTGCGGTGTACTGCAGCGCACCCGATTCCTCGACCGCCACGCGAATCTGCTCGAGGTCTTCCAGGCCGCCCTTCTGAATGGCCTGGCGCACCAGCGCAGCCTGTTCGGCAGTGCCTTCGCGCATGGTATAGATCAGCGGCAGGGTAGGCTTGCCTTCGGCCAGGTCGTCGCCAACGTTCTTGCCCAGCGTCTGCGAGTCGCCCTTGTAGTCCAGCAGGTCGTCGACCAGCTGGAAGGCCACGCCCAGGTGGTCGCCAAAGGTTCGCAGGGCTTCGCGCTGCGCGTCCGTGGCTTCGGCCAGCGCCGCGGCGCTGTGGGTGGAGGCTTCGAACAGCATGGCCGTCTTGCCCCGGATGACCTCCATGTAGACTTCCTCGGTGGTGCTGGCGTCGCGTACCCGCGACAGCTGCAGCACCTCACCCTCGGCAATCACCCGGGTGGCCTTGGACAGGATCTGCATGACCGGCATCGAGCCCAGCTCGACCATCATTTCGAACGAGCGCGAATAAAGGAAGTCACCCACCAGCACGCTCGGCGCGTTACCCCACAGGGCATTGGCGGTGGAGCGGCCGCGGCGCATGCCGGACATGTCGACCACATCGTCGTGCAGCAGGGTGGCGGTGTGCAGGAACTCGATGGTGGCAGCCAGCAGGCGCAGGTCGTCGCCTTCACGGCCCAGGGCCTTGCCACACAGCAGGACCAGCAGGGGGCGCAGGCGCTTGCCGCCGGCGGACGTGATATAGTCGCCGATCTTCGATACCAGCGGCACGCGCGAGGTCAGCTGCTTCTTGATGATCTCGTCGACGGCGCTGAAATCATCAGCTACCGCGCGGTAGAAGGTTTGGGGTTGCATCGGCTGCTCCAGTGAGGTTGCGCGGCATGCTAGGTCGCAGGTCCCGGTGTGTCAAGGCGCGGTGCCAGCTGGCCGGGGGCGGCACTTGCAAGCAAAACCGTGGTTGCGTACAATCGCGCACCCTAACTTCCTGGGCAGCACCTGCCTTACGCAATTGCGCCGGGCCGTTCCAGCCCTGTGCAGCCATGCCAGCCAATACTCATCATATAAAGCGCTGGGTGAGCAGGATTATCGGAGAAATACCATGTCTTACGCAGTAATCGTTACCGGCGGCAAGCAGTACAAAGTCGCTGAAGGTGAATTCCTCAAGATCGAAAAACTGGAAGTCGCCACTGGCGAATCCGTGACTTTCGATCGCGTCCTGCTGGTCGCCAACGGTGAAGAAGTCACCATCGGTGCTCCAGTTGTTGCTGGCGCTAAAGTAGTGGCCGAAGTCGTTTCGCAAGGCCGCCACGACAAGGTTCGCATCATCAAGTTCCGTCGTCGTAAGCACCACATGAAGCGTATGGGCCACCGCCAGTGGTTCACCGAGATCAAAATCACCGGCATCCAGGCTTAATCCCCTAGATCCCCTGAATTTATTTGGAGAATTGAACCATGGCTCACAAGAAGGCTGGTGGTAGTACTCGTAACGGTCGCGACTCAGAATCGAAACGCCTTGGCGTGAAGATGTATGGCGGCCAGGTTATCAAGCCAGGCAACATCATCGTCCGTCAGCGCGGCACCGAATTCCACGCTGGCTACGGCGTTGGCATGGGCAAGGATCACACCTTGTTCGCCAAGATCGAAGGCGTGATCAAGTTCGAGAAGAAAGGCGAGTTCATGCGCCGTTACGTGAGCATCGTCGCCGCTTAATCGCGACGTCGCTCCAGAAGCCCCGTCATGCGACGGGGCTTTTTCGTTTGTGGTGAGCCTCTTGCAAAGCTGTTTGTCTGGGTTGCCGGCGTTGGTTTCTACGGTCGTACGGGGCCGCCGCGCTCATTTTTGCAAGAGCCTCATGTTTTTGAGTCATTCAGCTCGTCTGCCGACGAGAGGCGGTTTTAATGAAGTTTGTTGACGAAGTATCTATTCGGGTCAAGGCCGGTGACGGCGGCAACGGTTGCATGAGCTTCCGTCGCGAGAAGTTCATCGAGAACGGTGGCCCCAATGGTGGGGATGGCGGTGACGGCGGCTCGGTGTACATGGTTGCCGACGAAAACCTGAACACCCTGGTCGACTACCGCTACACCCGTCACCACGAAGCCCAGCGCGGCGCCAACGGCGGCAGCACCGACTGCACCGGCAAGAAGGGTGAAGACCTGTTCCTGCGTGTGCCGGTCGGTACTACCGTGATCGATGCTTCCACACAGGAAGTGATCGGTGACCTGGTCACCCCGGGGCAGAAACTGATGGTCGCCCAAGGCGGCTGGCACGGCCTGGGCAACACGCGCTTCAAGTCCAGTACCAACCGGGCACCGCGCCAGACCACCCCAGGCAAGCCGGGTGAGCAGCGTGACCTGAAGATGGAAATGAAGGTGTTGGCCGACGTGGGCCTGCTGGGCCTGCCAAACGCCGGCAAAAGCACCTTCATTCGCTCGGTTTCGGCCGCCAAGCCGAAAGTGGCCGATTACCCGTTCACCACCCTGGTGCCGAACCTGGGTGTGGTCAGCGTCGACCGCTGGAAGAGCTTCGTCATCGCCGACATCCCCGGCCTGATCGAAGGTGCTTCCGATGGCGCCGGCCTGGGTATCCGCTTCCTCAAGCACCTGGCCCGCACCCGCGTGCTGCTGCACCTGGTGGACATCGCGCCGCTGGACGAGAGCAGCCCTGCCGACGCAGCCGAAGTGATCGTCAACGAGCTGACCCGCTTCAGCCCGTCGCTGGCCGAGCGTGAGCGCTGGCTGGTGCTGAACAAGGCCGACATGGTCATGGACGACGAGCGCGACGCACGCGTGCAGGAAGTGGTCGAGCGCCTGCAGTGGGACGGTCCGGTCTACGTGATTTCGGCCATCTCCAAGCAGGGCACTGAAAAGCTCAGCCACGACCTGATGCGCTACCTCGAAGACCGCGCCGACCGCCTGGCCAACGACCCGGCCTACGCCGAAGAGCTGGCCGACCTCGACCAGCGCATCGAAGACGAAGCCCGTGCCCAGCTGCAGGCCCTGGACGACGCCCGCACCCTGCGTCGCACCGGCGTCAAGAGCGTGCACGACATCGGCGACGATGACGGTTGGGACGATGATTTCGAGGACGACGAAGACGGCCCGGAAATCATTTACGTGCGCGACTGACCGGTTGCAGTACACTAAACGCCGCTCTCTGGAGCGGCGTTTTTGTATCCACGGTATCTACAGATTCGACATAGGTTGGAAGAAGATGCGAAGCAAGGTGACGGGCGCCAAGCGCTGGGTCGTGAAGATTGGCAGTGCTCTGCTGACCGCCGATGGCAAGGGCCTCGACCGCGGGGCCATGGCCGTTTGGGTCGAGCAGATGGTCGCGCTGCGTGAGGCGGGCGTGGAGTTGGTACTGGTGTCCTCCGGGGCCGTTGCTGCCGGCATGAGCCAGCTGGGCTGGACCTCGCGACCGAGCGCGATGAACGAGCTGCAGGCCGCTGCGTCGATCGGCCAGATGCGCCTGGTGCAGGCCTGGGAGTCGAGCTTCGGCGAGCACGGCAAGCACACCGCGCAGATCCTGCTGACCCATGACGACCTGTCCGACCGCAAGCGTTACCTGAACGCCCGCAGCACCCTGCGTACCCTGGTCGACCTGGGTGTGGTGCCCGTCATCAACGAAAACGACACCGTGGTCACCGACGAAATCCGTTTCGGCGACAACGACACCCTGGCGGCGCTGGTGGCCAACCTGGTCGAGGCCGACCTGTTGGTGATCCTTACCGACCGTGATGGCATGTTCGACGCCGACCCGCGTAACAACCCCGAGGCCCAGCTGATCTACGAAGCCCGTGCCGACGACCCGGCGCTGGATGCCGTGGCCGGCGGCACCGGTGGCGCGCTGGGCCGTGGCGGCATGCAGACCAAGCTGCGCGCCGCGCGCCTGGCTGCCCGCTCGGGTGCCCACACCATCATCATCGGTGGCCGCATCGAGCGCGTGCTCGACCGCCTGAAGGCTGGCGAGCGTCTGGGGACCTTGCTGTCGCCCGAGCGCGGCATGCTCGCGGCGCGCAAGCAGTGGCTGGCTGGGCACTTGCAAACCCGTGGCACCCTGGTGCTGGATGCCGGTGCCGTGCAGGCGCTGCGCCAGGCCAACAAGAGCCTGCTGCCGGTGGGTGTGAAAACCGTACAGGGCAGTTTCCGCCGTGGCGAGATGGTGGTGTGCGTCGGCCCGGACGGTGCAGAGGTCGCCCGAGGCCTGGCCAACTACAGCGCCCTGGAGGCGCAGAAGATCATTGGCCAGCCTTCGGATGCCATCGAGAGCACCTTGGGCTACATTGCGGAGCCAGAACTGGTGCACCGCGACAACCTGGTTCTGGTCTGAGGGTTTGGCTGTGTTGAAAAGGATGATTGCCGTTGCCGCGTTGGCTTTGCCCATGCTGGCCGGGGCTGAGGAAATCGGCCAGGTGTCCACCGTGTTCAAGTTCCTTGGGCCGAACGACCGCATCGTGGTGGAAGCCTTCGACGACCCCAAGGTCGAAGGCGTGACTTGCTACCTGTCGCGGGCCAAGACGGGCGGGGTGAAAGGCGGGTTGGGCCTTGCCGAAGATCGGGCGGAGGCCTCCATCGCCTGCCGCCAGGTCGGGCCGATCAGCTTCAAGGGTGAGCTCAAGGATGGCGAGGAGGTGTTCAAGGAGCGCACCTCGCTGGTGTTCAAGACCATGCAGGTGGTGCGCTTCCTCGACAAGAAGCGCAATACCCTGGTGTACCTGGTGTACAGCGACCGCATCGTCGAGGGCAGCCCGCAGAATGCGGTGACGGCGATTCCGATCTTGCCTTGGGCGCAGTGATCGCCTGGTAGATGGCCGGGAGGCCTTTGGCCTCCATCGCGACGCAAGGCCGCTCCCACAAAGGTCCTGCATATGCCGGTCAATGTGAGAGCGGCCTTGTGTCGCGAAAGGGCCGCAAAGCGGCCCCAGGTTCCTCAGGCCAACTCTTCGGCCTGATCCTCACGCACAACCGCTTTCACCTCATCCAAGCGGCTGATGAACTTCCAGTCCGCCTCGTCGATGTAGATGCCATTCGGCCCGCTGCCACCTTCCAGGTCGATCGCCACACGCGCCGATACCTGGGGCTTCACGCTCGCCAGAATCGGCACGAAGCCCAGCTGCAGGCTGGTTTCCAGCAGTGCCGCCTGGTTGCGCTCGTCGATGTCGGCCGCTTCGTCCAGGTAGTACGGCAGGCGAATACGGCCGGCCAGGTCGCGGTCCATCAGGTGCAGCAACAGGTACATGTTGGTCAGCGCCTTGATGGTCATGGTGGTGCCGTTGGACGCCGCGCCATCGATGTCGGCATGGATGACCGGCTGGCCGTTGACCTTGGTGATCTCGAACGCCAGCTCGAACAGGTCCTTCAAACCCAGTTGGTTGTGGTTGGCCGCCACCAGGCGCGCCAGGTACTCCTTGGCCTCTTCGTTCTTGTTGTCCTGCTCGGCGCTCTGGGTCAGGTCGAACACCGACAGGGTTTCGCCTTCCTCGTACTGGCCGGCACTGTGGATGATCTGGTCGATATGCTTGAGCGCTTCCTTGTTCGGCGCCAGCACCACGCGGAAGCTTTCCAGGTTGGATACCTGGCGCTTGTTGATCTCGCGGTTGAACAGCGCCAGCTGGTGCTCGAGGCTGTCGTAGTCGCTGCGGATGTTGCGCAGGGTGCGGGCGATGTCGGTCACCGCCGCGCGGCGCGCCTTGGCCAGGGTCAGGGCTTCGTCGGTGCGGTGCGCATAGGCGTTCACCAGCAATTGCAGGCGGCGCTCCATGTCGTCTTCACTGTCGAACTTGGCCACGCCTTTCAGGCGCACCTGGGCATACAGTGCCTCGATCTGGTTATCGACGCGCTGCAGGCTCTGCCAGCTGTCCTGGTAGTCGTTGAGCAGCGGCAGCAGGTTGTCCATCGAATCGTCGATGGGTTCCATGAAAGGCGTACCGTAGGGCAGGTCGGCCGGCAGCAGTTGGCGGCGGCGCAGGGCGTCTTCCAGGGTGCGCTGCTTGGACTCGAGGTCGCCGAGCTGGCGGCCGACCAGCTGCAGCTTGGCCGACAGTTGCTGGACGCGTTCGGTGAACGCGTCGCTGGAGCGCTTGAGCTCGTCCTGGGCGGCTTCCAGTTGCGACAGTTGCTCGAGTTTTTCCGGCTCTTCGGCAGCGAGGGTCTGGCTGCGGCGGTAGTCTTCCAGGGCCTTCTGGGCGTCCAGCACTTCCTGATACAGGGTTTCGGTCTGGGCCTTGGAGGCCGAGCGGTCGGCGGCTACGGCCTGCTGGGTCTTGAGCTGTTTCAGCTCTTTCTCCAGGCGCTCTTTCTGGTCGCGCAGGGCGGCGCGGTCGGCCAGGGCCTGCAGGGCCGGCGGGTCGATGTTGGTCAGGTCGATGGCCAGGCCCGGCGCCTCGAAGCGCTCGCCCTTGAAGCCGTCGAGCACCGCTTCCAGCGACTTTACCCACAGGTCGCTGTCGTCCAGCTCGATGCCGCGCTCGCCCAATGGCAGGCTGAACAGCGCACCGTTGAACAGGCGCATCAGGCGGTCGACGTCCTGCTGCGAGAACTCTTCGCGCAGGCGCGCATAGCTGTTGTTGTCGGCATGGTCGAGCTGCTGCTTGACCTGCTTCAGGCGCTTTTCCAGGTCGCGCACACGCTCGTCGAGGTCTTCGGCGCTGAACTGCCGCGACTGGGCCAGGGCACCGGCCAGTTCGTCGTGCGCGTCCTTGGCTGCCAGCAGTTGCTGCTCCAGCACCTTCACGTCATCGACCAGCGCAAAGCGGTGCTTGAGGACCGACAGCTCACCCAGCCAGCGCTGGATACCGGTGATTTCGCGCTCCAGGCGCATCAGCTCCTGGGTGCCGCCGCGCTGGTCGTTCTGCAGGCGGTCCTGCTCGCCACGGTAGTGCTCGGCCTGGATCACCAGCTCTTCCTTGCGCGCCATGGCGTATTCCTGCCAGGTGCCCAGCAAGGTGTCGAGCACCGGGGAAATGCGGTGCAGCTTGCCGCGCAGGATGTCACGCTGGGCCACGCCGCCCGCCAGCGCCTCGACCAGCGGGCCGGCCGCGACCAGGGCGTTGTAGTCCTGTTCCATGCGGCGTACGTCGCGGAAGGCCTCTTCGCAGGCGGCGATGTAGTCGACGCTGCCCGAGCGCAGGCTGTGCTCGAAGGCATCGAGGAACAGTTGCTTGAGCTTGGCCGCAGTGATCTCGCGCATGTGCAGCAGGTTGATGAACAGTGCGCGGAAGGTTTTCAGGCTTTGCTCGCTGGTGGAGCGCAGCGGGATCATGGTCAGGTCCAGCGGCACCGACGTGTGGCCGCCGACCAGCAGCCGGCGCAGCTCGTCGGGCTTGACCTCGTAAGCCTTTATGCCCAGGCGCTCGAGGTTGGTGAAGAGCTCTTTCTGGCGCAGGCAGGTGTCGTTCTTCTGGTAGTGGGCCAGGTCCAGTTCGCCCTTGTAGGCGAAGAACTGGTGACCGAAACCACCGCCCGGCCCGCGGCCGACCACGCCAATCACGTGGGGGCCATGGGGCAGGCTCAGTTCGCAGAGAATGTACGAGGTGTCGCTGGCAAAGTAGAAGCGGCGCGACTGTTCGAGGCTGTACTTGCCGAAGCTCATGTCTGACATGCGTGCCAGGATCGGGAACTGCAGCGCGTTGATCGACGCCGATTTGCCCAGGTTGTTGGCGCCGTAGACCGACAGCGGGTGCTCCAGCGGGAACAGGCCAAGGCTGTAGCCTGCAGTGTTGAGCAGTGCAAAGCGGCGGATGCCGTAGCGTTCCTGGCTCATGCGTCAATCTCCTGTTGCTCTTCGCGGATGGCCCGGGCCAGGGCGTCCTCTTCGCTTTCCTCGCCTTCGAACGGCGTGAGGTCCAGCGGGTCGTCGGTGCGGTTGAGTTCTTCGGGGCTTTCTTCCTCGACCAATACCGGGGTCGGCAGCGGCAGGTCGCTGTGCAGCGTGGCGGCCAGGTCGCGGTCCTGCTGCACCGACAGGCACACGTCGAGGAAACGGTGCATGGGCGGCAGGAAGCGGTAGATGCCGCCTTCTTCGTGGGCGAAGCCCAGCTGGGTCATGCGCCGCAGGATCTTCTCTTCAAGCTCGTCGACGGTCTGCACCTCGGCCTGCAGGAACAGGTCGCGGTACTTGTCCAGCAGCGATGGCAGCTCGTCGCGGCCGATACTGCCGCCGTCCAGCACTGCCATGGGGTCGCGGCCCTGGTCCGCCAGGTGCTCGACCAGGATGAAGGTGAACAGCGATAGGCGTTGCGCGGTCTTGTTGACCTGCGCGGCGGTCATGTCCGGCACGAAGTAGTAGAAACCACGGGTGTCGCACACCAGCTCGAAGCCCAGGGCCTTGAACAGGGTGCGGTACTGGTCTTGGAAGTTCGACAGCTGAGCGTACAGCTCGGGGTCGCGACGGCTGATGTGGAAGCCTTTGAACAGCTCGCGGAAGATCGGCGCGAGCTGGGACAGTTCGGAAAGATCAAGATGCATGGGCTGGGCTCGCGTTGGGGTCGGTAGGCGCGCTGTTGGCGTCTTCGCGGCTGGAGGTCAGGGCGAACGAGCGCAGGCTGACCAAGTGTTCCTGGGTGGTGTACTCGCGCCGGTCCAGGCGTTCGCGCTTGAAGCGCTTTTCCCGCGACAGGCGCGAGAACCAGTACAGCAACTCGTCGGTGGCGCCTTCGGGCTCCTGCTCCAGCAGCCAGACCATCAGGTCGGGCAGGGGCAGCGCCTGTTCGCAACGTTCGGCCATTTCCTTGACCGTGCGTGGGGCGCGGGGCAGGGCACCGGACTGCGTCTTGTGGGCCTTGGGGAAGCGCGCCGGCTTGGGCTCGAAGCGGGCCAGGGCGTACACGTAGGCTTCGACCTGGCTGGCACTGCCGAGGAAGGTGCTTTGCGGGCGGGTGAACATCGGCATGGCCGCTTGCGGCACGGCATCCAGGCCCTTGCGCCGGATCACCGACAGGGCCAGTGCGGCGCCACGGGTCACGGCGTTGTGCCGACGGGCTTCTTCGCGCAGCGGCAACAGCAGTTCGCGGGCGTGGCGCAGGGTGAGCTGAGCGTTGGTCTGCATCTCCAGGATGCGCGCATGGGTGCGCAGCAGCATGTCGTCATCGACCAGGTGGCCCAGGCGCGCCTGTTCGCCCAGCAGCTTGAGCAGCACGGTCTCGACCTTGCGCACGCCTTGCTCGAAGGCGCCGTCGGCGTTGACCAGCTGGATCATCGGCTCGACGTACTCGTCCCAGGTGGCCAGGACCTCGGCATAGCGCTGGCGCAGCGGGATCTGGCGGTTGCTGGTCTTGGCCCGTTCGGCCACGGCCACCAGCGCCTGCTCGTCGTTGTCGAGCTTTTTGAGCACATCGCGCACGCGCATGTCGAGCAGGCGCAGCTGGCGCGCCAGGTCGTCGCTGTCGCGGTTGTCGAAGGCATCCTGGATGTGCCCGGCAAGGCGTTCCAGGTGGCGCAGGTAGGCTTCGATCTCCAGGCACAGGCCCAGCCGGTGCTCGCGGCGCAGGTAGGCGAGAAAGTCGTGTATCTGCGCATTGAGCTCGAAACGGTTCGGGCTTTTGGCCACCGGGACCAGGATGTCCAGGCGGATCCACACGTCGAGCAGCTGGGTGATGTCCTGCGGGGTGCTTTCGACTTGCTGGCGGGCCACATGCTGGCGCAGCTCGACCAGGCTCAGGGTGCCCTGGTCGAAACGCTCGCACAGCGGCTCGATCAGGGCCCAGTGTTCGGCTAGGGCGCGCAGGACGCGCTTGGGTTCGATCATTGGCTTCGACTCGTTGCCAAGAAAAAGGGGCGATTGTACTGCATCCGGGGGGTAGGGTTTCACCCCTTGGTCTGTAATGAGGAATAACCCTGAAGTGCTTGGGTGTATGACGGTGTTTCTGCAGTGGTTTTGAGATTGAGCGCCGCCCGCGCGGCGCATCGCGAGCTGCGCTCGCTCCTTGTATGTTGTGACTGGCCTGGCGGGAGAAGTTATTCTCGTCAGGCTGAAGAAGCACTTCCGGGGAGGCCGATCGCTCCTGAAGGC